>JAITBL010000025.1 GCA_031283575.1 Treponema sp.
TCCTTTGTGGTTCATATTCTTCTTCCGCTCTTTCTCTAATATCCGGTCGTTTAGAGTTTACAACACGGTAGTTTTCTTTTCCGGCCTTATATATAGTTGATCATGGCCGGAGGTAATTATGGAAGAAACGGTAAACAGGGGTAATTCGGAACTTATAACACGGGAATATTTTGATTCGCTGCAGGTTGAACTGCGGACTATTGACGCGGTAAAGGCATCTACCGGGGTGGAACTTTTCGGCGCTTCTTTTTCCACGCCGGTGATGGTAACCGCCCTTTCGGGGCTGGATAAAACCTGCCCGAACGGCATGGTGGAAACCGCGCGGGGCGCGGCGGCGGCGGGGGCGCTTATGTGGAGCGGCATCGGCAGCGAAGAAGAACTGGAAGCCCTGATCGGAACCGGCGCAAAGGTCGTCAAAATTATCAAACCCTACGCGGACCGGGATCTGATTTTTAAAAAGATAGCCCACGCGAAAAAAGCCGGCGTCCTGGCGCTGGGCATGGACACGGATTTTGTTTTCGGCGGAAAGCATCATAAGGGCTTTGCGATGGAATATCCGGTAAGTCCCAAAACCCTTGACGACATCAAAAGTTTCGTCAAAGCGGCCGGGCTGCCTTTTATACTTAAAGGAATTCTCAGTGAACAGGACGCGGAAAAGGCCCTGGAAGCCGGCGCGGGGGGCATTGTCGTGTCCCACCATCAGGGCATTATTGAGTCCGCCGTGCCGCCCGTAAAAATTCTGCCCCGGATCGCCGGGGTCATTAACAAACGGATCCCGATTTTTGTTGACTGCGGCATTGCCAGGGGCATGGACGCGTTCAAGGCGCTGGCTCTCGGCGCGCAAGCTGTCGGGACCGGCAAGGCGCTTATGAAGGGACTTGCCGCGGAAGGAGCGGCGGGGGTACAGAAAGTCCTTGAAACGATAACCGAAGAATTACGATGTGCCATGAATCTGACAAGTTCCCCCGATCCCGGCCATATTGATCCGGCCGTGATCTGGAAATAGCCCGTCATATCAACGATAAAAGAAGCCGGCACTTTTCATACGGCACTTTTCAGGCTTGACAAAAAATCACCGCTCCGCTATAAAGATACGCAAGTGATGTTTCTATATATAGAAACATCGTGTATTCAGCGTTGCGCTTCGCGTAACTTCCGATTAAACGTTGGCGGCAAAATGCCGCCTAAATCCAAGGAGTATGTGTGATTAAGGAAGCGATTATGAAGGCGGCCGCCAGGGAGAACCTGGGCTATAAGGCCGCCGAAGAGGTCATGGATGAAATTATGGGGGGCAAGGCCAGCGAAATACAGATGGCCGCCTTCCTCACCGCCATGGCGGTCAAGGGCGAAACCATCGAAGAGATTACGGGGTGCGCCGCCGGAATGCGCAAACACTGCGTCAGGATCCTTCACGACATGGATGTGCTCGAAATTGTCGGGACAGGCGGGGATCATTCCAATTCCTTCAACATTTCTACCACCTCGGCCATGGTGATCAGCGCCGCGGGGATCCCCGTTGCCAAGCACGGAAACCGGGCGGCTTCCAGCAAGTCGGGCGCGGCGGATGTACTGGAGTGTCTGGGCGTTGACATTACCGTGCCGCCGGAAAAAAGTCTGGCGCTTTTGCAAAATATAGGGATCTGTTTTCTCTTTGCCCAAAACTATCATATTTCCATGAAGTATGTGGCGCCGGTGCGCAAGGAACTGGGGATTAGGACGATCTTTAATATTTTGGGCCCGCTGGTAAATCCGGCGGGCGCCAACATGGAGTTGCTGGGCGTTTACAGCGAAGATCTGGTTGAACCCCTTGCCCAGGTGCTTTCCAACCTGGGCGTCAAAAGCGGCATGGTCGTTTTTGGCCAGGATGGGCTCGACGAAATTTCGATGAGTTCCCCGACAAGCGTCTGCGAATTCAGCGGCGGGGAACGCCGGCTCAACACTTTTGTGATCACTCCCGAAGAATTCGGTTTTACGCGCTGCGAAAAGTCGGCGCTGGCGGGCGGCACGCCTGCGGAAAACGCCGAAATAAGTACCGGCATCCTTTCGGGCGAACGCGGTCCGCGCCGCGAAGCGGTGCTCCTCAATTCGGGGGCGGCCATCCATATTGCCCGCCCGGAGCTTTCCATGCAGGACGGGATTAAACTTGCCGCGGAAATGATCGACAGCGGCAAAGCGCTGGAACAGCTGAAAAAACTGGCGGCCTCTTAAAGAGCGGCCCGCAGTTCCGACAAGAGCGCCGTCCTGTCCGCCGCCCGCATAAAACTTTCTCCGACAAGGAGGGCGTTGACGCCGCAGGCGGCAAGACGGCGTACGTCGGCCGCGCCGCTTACGCCGCTTTCGCTGACGACGATGCTGCCGGCGGGTATCCGCGGCCTTAAGCGTTCGGTAACAGCAAGATCCACGCGAAAGGTTTTAAGGTCGCGGTTGTTGATCCCGATGATGCGCGGCGGGGGCGCAAGGGCAAGGACCGTTTCCAGTTCCGCCTCGTTGTGGACTTCGACAAGCGCCGCCATATCCAGTTCCGCCGCCCGCTTTTGAAAGCGCGCCAACACGGCTTTTTCGAGCAGGGCGCAGATAAGGAGCAGCGCGGAAGCTCCCAAAACTTTTGCCTGATCAATCTGATATTCGTCAATGACAAAATCTTTTCGCAGCGCCGGTATTTTTACCGCCCCGGCAATTTCCGCAAGGCAGCGGTCACTTCCCAGAAAATAATCGGGTTCGGTCAGCACCGAAATCGCGTCGGCGCCCGCCGCCTCGTACTCGCGGGCAATTTCCAGATAGGGAAAACTGCCGCCGGCAATGAGTCCCTTTGACGGCGACGCCCGTTTAACCTCGCAGATAAAAGCCAGCGGTTTTCGCGTCAGGGCTTTTTCAAAATCCGCGCCGGTATGTTTTGCCGCGTCCTGTGCCCGCAGACGCATCACTTCGGGCGAAAGCCGCCGTTTGCCGGCTTCCACCCTCAGCTTTGTTTTGGCGGCAATTTCATCAAGGATATTGCCCTGTGTCAGAGTGTTTTCAGCCATGCGGAAAGATCGGCGCCGGCCCTGTCACGGGAAAGCCGGGCCGGATTTTTAAAGCCAATTGTTCCGGCAATTTCGTTTCCCGCGAGAAGCGCTTTAAGCCTGTCAAAGGTTTTTCCCGCGCTTCCCGCATAACAGGCAAAGAGGGCGATTTTTTTGCCGGTGATGTTTGTTCCCGCAAGAAAAGTCAGCAGGGGCGGCGCGAAGGTACCTGCCCAAACCGGCGTCCCCAGAATGATCAAATCATAATCCGCGGGATTGACCGTCAGCGCCTTGAGGGGCGGTTTTCTGCCGGTCATCACCATGCGGCCGCCCCAGATCATTTTGGCCAGGCCTCTGCGTTTTTTTTCATCGGCCAGTTCCAGCGCGAAGACATCGGCGTTCGTTTTTTCTTTGATGAGCCGCGCGATAAGAGCGCAGTTCCCGTCCAGTGAATAATAGACAAGCGCGGTTTTCATACGGCCATAGTACCTGAATCGCGGGAGAAGCGCAATTGCCGGAATTATGCCCTTATCGTAAGAAGCGGCGCACCCTGCTTTACACGGCCGCTCACTCCTTCTACCTTTCTGTAATCCGCCGTATTAAGAACCACGACGGGACTTACCGTATCGAGTCCCGCCCCCCTGATGCCCTGGAGGTCAAATTCCATGAGCACGTCCCCCTGTTTTACTTTGTCGCCGGCTTTTACGCGGGGAGTAAAAGCGCTTCCCTTTAAAGTTACCGTATCAAGTCCGATGTGAATTAAAAGCTCCTCGCCGCTGTCGCCGATTACATTGATGGCATGCTTGGCGTCGGCTACCGAATTGACGGTGCCGCTCACCGGCGAAACCACCGTCCCCCGATCAGGAATAATGGCTATTCCCTCGCCCAGCACTTCCGCGGAAAAAACTTCATCCTTTACCTTCTTGAGCTGCACCACTTCTCCGCTGAGGGGACTCAATACGATGATCTCTTTCATTCCCCGTTCTCCCGGAGCCATTTTCCGCGGACCATAACATCACGTATGCTTAAGTCTTCGTTTAACAGAACAAGATCGGCGAATTTGCCCGGCGTGATGCTGCCCCGCTCATGGAAAACCCCCGCCTGTTTTGCCGGATTTACCGACGCGCACTTTACCGCGGAATACAGCGGTACGCCGATATTTTTAACGGCGTTCATAACGCATCCTCCCAGTGTTGTGCAGGAACCGGCCAGCGCGCCCCGTCTGTTCCGGGCAACGCCGTTGCGTACGGTAACTTTGAGTTTCGCGGCGGAATAAACGCCGTCGGGCAGTCCCGAAAAGATACTGTCGCTGATCAGAATGATACGGTCGTCTCCAAAAAGTTCAAAGGCCGCGCGGACCATTGCCGGGTGTACATGTACGCCGTCGGCAATAAGTTCCGCTTTGACGCTCTTCGCGTCAAAAGCGGCGCCGATAATTCCCGGTTCGCGGTGGAGCAGCGGCGGCATGGCGTTAAAGAGATGGGTAATTTGCAGCGCGCCGCATTCAATTGCCGCAAGGCCCGTTTCATAATCGGCGGTCGTATGCGCCATGGTGCATACGGTGGATGGAGACGCCCCTTTGGATATTTCGCGGATAAAATCAAGCGCCCCCTCAAGTTCAGGCGCAATCACCACAAAGCGGATCGCAAGGCCTTTTTCCCCGGCGATGCCGCAAAGTTTTTTGAAGAACGCGATGTCGGGTTTTCTAAACGAGGCAAGATCGGCCGCCCCGGGTTTTTGGGGCGAGAGGAAGGGCCCCTCCTGGTAAATGCCGATAATTTCCGCTCCGCGAAAATTATCGGCGCTGCCGCTTCCGCGGAACGCGGCGGAAGCGGCAAGCGAGGCGGCGCCTCTTTCGAGGGCCGCTTCGCCGCCGGTGACGGTAGTGGGGCAGACGGCGGTAACTCCCGCGCCGGCGATGTAACGGCACATTTCGGTAATCTTTTTTGGGGAGGCTTCAAAGTAAGCCTCCCCAAAAACGCCGTGGGTGTGAATGTCGATAAAGCCCGGAAGGGCATAACAGCGGCGGTAATCGAGTTCTTCATCGCCGTCACCAGCCCCCGCGTCAAAACGTTCACCATGGATCACTATTTCCCCGGGGATAAAACCGCCTGATGTTTCATCAAAAATTCTGTCACAGCGAATAAGCATCTGCCGTCTCCTTGTGCCTGCAAAATCCCCGAATACTTTTCGGGGTTCGTCGATCAGGCGTTCATAAGTTGTTTCATGGCGTCGGCCACAAACTGCACCTGCGTGCCTACCACGATTTGTACCGAATCCCTGGTGGGATGCATAATGGCCAGTACTCCCGCCGATTTGATCCTGGGATCGTCGCATTTTTGGGAATCGTTCAATTCGATCCTCAAACGGGTAACACAGTTGTCAAGAACTTTGATGTTCGCCGCGCCGCCGAGCCCGTCAAGTATCGTTTTGGCGGCCGCGGTAAAGTCATTATTCTTGAGGGCAAAACCCAGTTCATCGGCGCCGATATCATCTTCGCGTCCCGGTGTTTTCAGGTTGAGCCGCTTGATCACATAATAGAATACAAAGAAATAAACCACGCCTACAATGGGTCCAAAAGCAATAAGGAGCCAGGGAGACTGGGCTCCCGGCGCGCTGGTTCCAAAGATAAACTCAATAAATCCCGGCGCCGCGCCGACGCCCGCTCTTATGGGCGTTAACGCAAAAGCAAAAGTGGCGAACGCCGAAAGCAGCGCGTGAATCACAAAGAGCACCGGACTCAAGAACATGAAAGAAAATTCAAGCGGCTCTGTAATCCCCGTAAGGAAAGAAGAAAGCGCCCCCGAAATAAAAAGGCCCATTACCGCCTTCTTTCTTTCCGGTTTTGCCCGCAGATACATGGCAAGGGCCGCCGCGGGAAGTCCAAAGAAAGGAATAGCCAAAAAGCCGGTGGTAAACATACCGGTAATCTGCTGGCCCTGGGCATTATAGAGAAGGTCGCCGGTCCAATAGCGAATCGCGTCGCCAATGCCGCTTCCGTCAAAGAGAACCACCGCGTTAAGGGCGTGATGAAGTCCAATGGGAATGAGAAGCCGGTTAAAGAAACCAAAGATAAACGCGCCAAAGGGGCCGGTGTTCGCCACCACGCGCGCAAAATTCATGATGCCGTCAAAACAGGCGGGCCATACGAAAAGCAGCGCAAATCCCAGAAGAGCCGAGAGCCCCATGGATACAATGGAAACAAAACGTTTGCCTCCAAAGAAAGCTACAGCCGCAGGCAGCTGGATATCCTTAAATTTGTTGTAACTGAACGAAGCGGTAAGGCCGCAGAGTATACCGATGAGCGCGTTGTCGGTAGCGCCATAGGCGGCGCCCTGCGCCGGGGATAGTTCTCCCAGGATGGTTGCCGCAAGATCGGAATTAAGAAGCCCCCGCACCACAAACCATGAAACCAGAGAAGCCACCGCCACGCTGCCGTGGCCGTCTTTGGACATACCGATACCGACGCCCAGACAGAAGAGTACGCTCATGTTATTGATCGCCGCGTTCCCCACGGTAGAAAAAAGCAATCCAAAAAAGTTCGCGCTGTCGCCCTTGAGTATCCAGTTGCCAATACCCATAAAAATTGCCGCCATGGGAAGTACCGCCACGGGCAGCATAAGAGACTTGCCAAGCCTTTGCAGAAAACCCAGCGCCGTGTTGCCGTTTTTTTTTCCGTTTGCCATTTCTTGCCTCCAATACCTTATTTTGCTTTACCCGTCACGGGCAAGCAGCATAAAGAAAAACCCGCGGGCTTTCCGTTAATGCCTTGTCAACGCGCCGATTCCGACAGCCGTCTTATGTGTATAATCAGGAATGCATGGTCGTTTTTTGGCAAATCCCAATTCCACTCGTCCTTGAGGCAGCTGCGAATTGCCTCGCTGCACGCAAAGGCGCCGGGGTACTTTCCCTTAAGAATTTCAAAAAGATCGTCGTCATCTTTTGCGGCATACTTCTGGTTGTTTACTATCCGTAAAGCCATATTGCGAAGATGGGTTACAAAACGCAGGCTGTCAAAGGATTCCGGACTAAGCGCCATCCCAAAAAATTCTTCCACAATGCCGATGATTTTTTTTATAAGGGCCGCCGCGCGGATTGTATTGGGAAGCTCGCCTGACTCGGACTCGGCGTTCACCAGATGAAGCGCAATGGCGGCCGCTTCCGAACGGGGAAAATCGATATTGAGTTCGCGCTTGATGATGCGCAGCGCTTCTTCGCCTATTTTAAATTCTTCGGGATAGATATGCTGAATATCCCAAAGCATATTCATCTGCATGTCAAGATGTTCCGCAAGGCGCTGTACCGCAAAATGGAGGTGGTCGGCAAGGGCGATGGTAACGCTTTGGGTAAGGGAAAGCCGTGTTTTTGCGTAATCGATAATTTTACTTGAGAGGAGGAGGTATTCGTAAGGAAGGGAGGCAAGGGCGCCGGCAAAGCGGTTCATCTGTACCGTTTCCTGCGGCACAAAGACCTTTTCTACCAGGGCGGTATCGACCTCGGTTCCCGGCATACAGTGGAAACCAAGCCCTTTGCCAAGGACAATAACGTCGCGGCCGCTATCCGAGGCGAGTATGACGTTGTTGTTGAATTTCCTTACATTCTTCATGGCATCCCTGCTCCCGCCCGGCGGACGAATACAAGACCGTGAGCTCACAGGTGATGCCTGATCGAAATCAGTAGCAATCCTTATCTCTATTGTCTGGCCAATTCTAACGCGTGAAGTTAAATTCTGTCAAGCTTTTTTTTAACAGTCCCAAAAAGACGGCTTGACAGGACGCCCGGAATCAACGAAACTGAAACAAATAACCCACATAAGGAGAAAATATGAGCGCCATCGAATATATTGAGGCACGCGAGATCCTCGATTCACGGGGAAACCCCACCATCGAAGTTGATGTGGTTACCGAAGACGGGGCCATGGGACGGGCGGCGGTGCCTTCGGGCGCTTCCACCGGCGAACATGAGGCGGTGGAACTGCGGGACGGGGACAAGGATCGCTATTTGGGCAAGGGTGTCCAGAAAGCGGTCGACAATGTCAACGACGTCATTGCGCCGGAACTGATAGGCTTTGAAGTGGCCGACCAGGTTGACATTGACCGGACCATGATCGAACTTGACGGAACGGAAAACAAGGGCAAGCTCGGCGCCAACGCGATTCTTGGGGTATCCATGGCCGCCGCCAGGGCCGCCGCCGAGAGTCTGGGCATTCCCCTTTACCGCTACCTGGGAACTTTTCACGCCAGCGTGCTTCCCGTGCCCCAGTCCAATATTATCAACGGCGGCAAACACTCCGACAACAAGATCGATTTCCAGGAATTCATGATCATGCCGGTTGGCGCAGAATCGGTACGGGAAGCAATCCGCTGGAACGCGGAAGTTTTTCATTCCCTCAAAAAGCTCCTTAACGAGGCGGGCAAAAATACCGCCGTGGGCGACGAAGGCGGCTTTGCGCCGGATATCGCCAATGAGGAAGCCCTGCAGTTTATCGTCAAAGCTATCGAAAAGGCCGGATACAGGGCCGATAAAGAACAGTTTGGCATCGCCATGGACTGCGCTTCTTCGGAACTCTTTGACGAGGGCGGCAAGAAGGGTTACAAGTTCTGGAAATCGAATCCCGAGAAGCTCTTTACCGCGGATGAAATGATCGCCCTCTACACCAGCTGGATCGACAAGTACCCTATCATCTCCATCGAGGACCCTCTGGATCAGGATGATTGGGACGGTTATGTCAAAATGACCAAAGCCCTGGGAAGCAGAATACAGATTGTCGGCGACGACTTTTTTGTGACCAATACCAGGCGGCTCCAGCGGGGCATTAAAGAAGGTTCCTGTAACTCGATCCTGATCAAGGTAAACCAGATCGGTACGGTTACCGAAACCTACGAGGCGGTGGAAATGGCCAAGCGCGCCGGTTACACGGCGGTTATTTCCCACCGCTCGGGTGAAACCGAGGACGCCTTTATCGCCGACCTTGTGGTTGCCCTGGAAACAGGCCAGATCAAAACCGGTTCCATGAGCCGTACCGACCGTATCTGCAAGTACAACCAGCTGATGCGTATCGAAGACGAGCTGATGGGCGTCTCCGAATATGCCGGCAAGAACGCCTTCTACAATCTTGGATAACGTTCACCGTCTTCAATCCTGAAGGCGGGAACAAACCCCGCCGCGGATAAAAACGTCAAAAAACAGGTCCCGTGGGGCCTGTTTTTTTATGGCTTTTAAGCAAAAATGGGTTTATATTCAAGTTCATGAAACAAACGATACGCGGTAAGATACTTATTTTTGTCGTGATTCCCTTTCTGGTCATTTATCTTGCCCTCTCCGCTTTTATAACCCGCCATGTCTTTGAGGCAAGGTCGGGCGAGGTAAGAGAGCAGCTGCGAATGCTGGCGAAGTTCAGCGAGTACCACCTGAAAGACTTTTTCGAAATCGCGGAACTTACCGTGGAGATAATGGTTTCTGAATTCGAAAGCATCAATCCCCAAAACCCCGGCGCCCGGAAAATCGGCGAAGGACTGCTCACCGCCCACTTTCGCTCTCCCTACGTAACCAGCAATTTTTTGGTTTATGAACCGGACGCCTTCGACGGCAAGGACGCCCTCCATACCGAAGATTACCCGGGAGCGCCCTCGGGCAGGTATGTCCGTTTCTATACCCGCAATGGTAATGCCGTCGAAGAGTTTCCCGGCCTTAACGAAAAAATCTTTTCGGACCCGGCGCTTTGCTACTGGTATACCGTTCCGCGGCATACCGGCAGTATCTTTGTCGATTTCAGCGGCCGCTTTGGTTTTTTACGGGATGATGCCGCGGACGGCGCGGAAAAGTCGATACTCCTGTCGGCGCCGCTCAAACAGGAAGATCGTTTTGTCGGCGTTGTCGGGCTTCACGCGCGCATTACCGAAGACCTTTTGGGCGAAAAACTTATAAACGGATCGAAGGCCGCCATTTTTCTGCCCGGCGGACGGCTGGCCTATTCACCCGATGCGGACGGCGGCGATCTTTCAAAAACGCTGGGCGAACTTGGTTTTTCGCGGGCCGCTCAAATCCGCGCCGCCATGGAACGCAGGGAATCGATACTCTTCGAAGATTCGTCCGCGCTTTTTCCGGAAAAATCCTACAATTATTTCAGCCCCGTTTTTATGGGTTCCGAGTGTCTCTATCTCTTCCTCGCTATTCCCCGCAGCTATGTGTGGCTTGCGGCCGCGCAGTCTCTTGCTCCCATCGCCGTTTCACTGCTGGTAAGCCTGATCAGTTTTGTCCTGCTGCTGTTTTATATGTCGCGGGGCATTTCCCGCCCGCTCAAACGGCTCGCCGAAACGGCGGAAGCAATCGTCGCGGGAAATCCCGGCCTCCGCATTGAGATTCCCCGCTCAAAAGACGAACTTGGCCTTATGGCCCGATCCCTCAGCAGAATGGCGGAACAATTCAGAATAGGCCATCTGATGCAGGAACGGCTTCATGAGCGGCTTGATCTGTTCATGGGTATCCACGACGCCATGTTCAAAAGCGGGAGCCTGAAAGCGGCCTTTGACGCCGTCCTGGACACGGTATCCGCTTACTTTGGAATTTCCAGGGGCCGTCTTGTTTTTATCATCGAAAACAAGGCTGTCGTTTTTTCCTGCTATCCCCATGAAGGGGAAGAAACGGGAATCGAATTTATCCACCACCGTCAAATCGCCTCGCTGCTGGAAAACCGCCGCCATCTTACGATGAACCGCGGCGCCGCCGCGGAACTCAAGCTCCCGCTGGATTCGCGGGAATTCGGAACCCAATCCGTGTGTATTCTTCCGCTGCGAAAAAAGGAAATTCTGGCGGGTTATATTATTATGGAAGGAAGCAGCGAGAAGGCTTTTTTCTATGATGATACGACGGCGCTCTTTATTGCCGGCATACTCTCGTACCTTTTGATCAGCCGTTCCGATTGGGCCGCCCTGCCGCCTGTGGAAAACGGGGCGGCCGCGCGGGCGCGGACGGAAACGCTCGACGCTTTCAGATCCATACCTGGCCTCGACGTTGACAAGGGACTTATGTTTATCGGCGGCGAAGCGGAAGATTATCTCAAGCTGCTTCATTTAACCATCAAGATGATTTCCGGGGGCATCGAAAAAATGCGCGCTTCTTTTGACGAGCCGCCGGCCTTTGCCGTCGAGGTTCACGGGATGAAGGGCGCCCTCTACAATATCGGCGCCGATGAACTGGGCGACGAAGCGAAACAGCTTGAGCTTGCCGCCAAATCGGGCGATACCGGTTTTTGCCGCGCGCGTTTTCCCGCCTTTGCGGAAAAACTTGCTTTTTTGGCCCAAAGCCTCGACGGCCGTTTTTCACGGATCAGGAGCGGCGAAAATTCTCCGGTCAAAACGGAACTTTCGAATATCGTTAAAGCCGAATTGACGGAGGCGTTGCAAAAAGCCCGTGAAGCCTGCGGCCAGTATAATCTTGACGCGGCCATGTACGCGCTCAGGCCATTCGCCGCCCGCGAATGGGAAGACGCTTTCGTTGCCGATACACTCCGGAACATTGCCGATGATCTGGAAAACATCGAATACGATGCCGCCGTCAAAAAAATGGACGCCCTTATTACCCGGATTGAGAGCGGGAGATGAAACATCTTTTTATCATCAATCCCACCGCGGCGCGGCTTGGCGGCGGCAATCTGGAAAATATGCGGCAGGAAATCGAAGCCTTCTTTGCCGCCAATCCCCGCATTTGTCACGAAGTGCATGTTACCCGCTGGAAACGGGACGCCACAGGATTTGTCCGGCGTTTCGTATCGCGTTCCGGCGAACTGGTGCGCGTCTATGCCGTTGGGGGCAACGGCACCCTTTTCGAGGTGGTTAACAGCTGCGCCTGCGTTCCCAACGTGCAGGTCGCTTTTTTACCCATGGGCAGAAACAATACGGCGCTCAATTCATTTGGCGGCAAAGGCTTTCTTTTCAGGTCGCTGTGGAACCTGAGCACCGCGGGGGTTATCTCGCTGGATCTTATTCACGCGGGCGACTGCTACAGTCTTACCGGTTGTTGTATCGGCGCCGGCGTCGCCCATGAACGGGAAAGCGCGGTTGAAGCTTCGCCGCATAAAGAAGAAGCGGAGACCGCGGTACGGCCGGCGCGTTTAATCGAACGGCTTTTTCTTCCGCGCCGCCTGTACGTTCAGACGCTTTCTTTTATGGAGCTGGTTAAACAAAATTCAGCCCGCTATCAGATTGAAATAGACGGCGAATCCCTTGACGGTGAATACCTCAACATTCTTGTTGCCAATACCCCGGCCGCTTCCGGTCAGCATCCGGCAGTGTGGACGGCCATGGCGGACGGCGCGCTTGATCTGTATCTGATCAAACAGCCGCCGGCGCGCCGCCTTGCGCGTATCGTTTCCGATTTCGCTTTTGGGCGTTACCACGCGTGGGCCGAATACTTTATTCACCGGCGGGGAAAAAGCGTTTCCATCTCGGGAGACGCCGCCAGGCACGTTACCGTAGATGAAGAACGCTTTTACACCTCTTCGCCGTTTTCCCTTGACTTCAGGCTTGTTCCCCAATCAATTGATTTTGTTCTGCCCGGGGGAATCGGGACGCCGCGGGGATTTGTATGAAAGAACAGCGCAGCTACAACCGCGAAAAAGTTTTTCGCTTCGCGAGCGTCATTACCTATATTGCCCTGGGCGTTTATATTCTGCTGGTACTCATCTTTATGCTTTTTTTGAAAGAGGATGTCGGGCAGTGTTCCATCAGGATCGGCTTCTCCCTGTTCTTTTTTCTGCTTTATTGCTTTTTGAACAAAAAACTTTCCCCGCGGGTAATCGCGTGGTTTACGCCATTCATCTTTATGTGTGTTTTGACCCTGGCGGCGTTTTTTATGGGCGGAGACCCCCTCTACTATTACCTGCTTTCGGCAACCCTGATCGTTTGTTTTTGCTACCTTGACAACAGCGCGCTGTGTACTTTTATCCTGCTTTCCCACGCTCTGCTTATTCTGCTTTTTTTGCGTTTTTATTTCTTTCCGTCGCGGGGAAATTTTTTGCTGGGACCAAGTCAGGATTCGTTCCTCAAGATCACCTCTTACCTTGTGTATTTGGCGGAGAGCGTTTTTCTCTATCTTTTTTCGCATCATTTTCTTTCGATTTTTGACAAGGTAGAACAGGTCGGACTGACCTTTGACGCCATCATTGCCGCCTATTCTTCTTTTCTTATCATCGACAACAATGCCTGCGTGGAATATGTAAGCGATTCCCTGGGGGCATGGTTTAACATGTCCAGCCATGAATATATCAAGGGGCAGCCCCTGCTGGATATTTTTCCGCGGCCGGAAATGCAGATCATGCTGCAGGAGGTAATGGAAACAGACGGCCATGTGGAAAAAACATTCGAGATTCCCGGTGATCAAAAGAGTCATTTTTATATACTCCGTTCTTCGCCCCTTGCGCCGGGAGGCATAGCGCGTATTTTTGAGTGGAACGACATTACCCCGATCATGGACGCCAAAACTGAAGCGGAAAGCGCGGCGCAGGCAAAGAGCGCCTTTCTTGCCAACATGAGCCACGAGATCCGTACGCCGCTTAACGCCATTATCGGCATGACCGATCTTATGCTCGCCACACACTTAAACGCCGAACAAACGCTGCGGGCGGATACGATTAAAAGCGCGTCCCTGAGCCTGCTTAATCTTATCAATGACATCCTTGACTTTTCCAAAATTGACGCGCAAAGAATGGAAATTTTTCCCAAGCCCCTGTTATTTGCTTCCCTGTTAAACGACATCATCAATATGATCAATATCAGGGCTTCCGAAAAAGCGCTGGCCCTGGTAGCGCAGGTTTCGCGGAATATTCCGCCTGTCATCATAAGCGACGAAATCCGCCTGAAACAGTGTCTGGTCAACATCCTCAATAACGCCATAAAATTTACCCGCGAAGGCGCCGTCACCCTGAGCGCCTGGACCGAACCGGTATTCGACGAAGACGGAAACGAAACATCATTCTGTCTTAATTTTTCGGTAAGCGATACCGGGCAGGGCATGAAAAAAGAAGAGATGGGAAAACTCTTTGTGGAATTCCAGCAGCTTGATACGTACCGGAACCGCAACGTCGAAGGTACCGGACTGGGGCTTGCGATCAGCCGGCGCCTGGTGGAACTGATGGGCGGGGAAATCACCGTGGGAAGCGTTTACGGCGAAGGTACGACTTTTACTTTTTTTGTGGTCTGTCCGGGTAAACGCGAAGGTTTTCTGGCGGAAGTAAAAAACCCTGGGGATATTTCGGCGCTGGTTTATGAGTCCGGCGTTTATAACGTCAGGGGTATGGAATTTGTGCTTCGCGATCTGGGAGTTTCCTATCTGATCTGCGGTACAATCGGCGAGGCGCGCGAAGCTTTTTTGGGCGGCGGCTATACCCATTTCTTTTTTGACAGCGCGGCAAAAGAACAGTTTCGCGATCTCCTGAACGCCGATTTTTCTTCCTGCAAATTCATCATGCTCAGGGAAATTCTGGAAAAGTACGACGGGGAGATTCCCGACGCCATTAACCGTCCGGTCCTGATTACCCATTTGGCGGATGTTTTTAACAGTGAAAAAGCGCATGATGCGCGCGGTTCAACCGACGACGGGGTCCTGACGCTTGCCAATGTTTCCACGCTGGTGGTGGATGACAATCAGGTAAACCGCATGGTGGCCGAAGGCCTCCTGCGCCGTTATGGCGCCGAAGTGGATACCGCGCAGGATGGAAAAGAAGCTGTTTCCATGGTAAAGAAAAAAGCATACGATCTGGTATTTATGGATCACATGATGCCCGGCATGGACGGTCTGGAAACAACCAGGGTAATCAGGGCTTTGGGCGGCCGCTTTGAACAGCTGATCATTATCGCCCTTTCGGCAAACGCTATGCAGGGCGCCGGCGAACTCTTTGCCGGCGCGGGAATGAATGACTTTCTTCCCAAACCAATCATCATCAAAACCCTTAAGGAAATGTTTTTGCGGTATCTGCCGCCGGAAAAATGTTATTTTAAGTAACGCTCTTCTTCGCTGAAAACACATCCGCAGTATTTTTGTGTATAGAGTCCCGCTTCGCGGGCCTTTCTTTGGCCTTCGCGGTAAGAGGGCCGAAAGTCGCGGTATAAAAACCGTATGCCGTTTTGTCTGTCCGCTGTTTCGGCTGTTTCGCAGATCAGTTCGTGTTTTTGATACGGACTGGCGAGCAGGGTCGTGCTAAACGCGTCAAAGCCGCGTTCGGCCGCGGTTCGGGCGGCCGCCTCAAGCCGCAGCCGGTAACAGTACGCGCAGCGCACGGCGGGATTTTCCGCTTCAATCCCGGGGGCATAAAGTCCGGCAATAAAAGCGCGCAGGCCGTATTCATCCCGCGTAACAAGCTCCAGATTCAAGGCCGCCGCGTAAGCAATCAGGGTGTCGCGGCGGTTTTTGTATTCGGTGTAGGGGTGAATGTTGGGGTTGTACCAAAAGAGAACGGGATCGATTCCTTCGGCGCGCAGTGACTCGATGCACATGACCGAACAGGGGGCGCAGCAGGTATGGAGGAGCAGTTTCACGCGTACATCGTAAAATATATCCGCCGCATTTTGAAGCCCGGAATGCCGCGGCCCTTTGGGGCGGAAAGCATCATTTTCGTATGCGGATTTCATCCACCGCGCGCAGTTCTTTGCGTTTCATATAGGCTTTAATACCGGCGATGATTTCGTTCATTGCGCGGGGATGGGCGAAGGTGGCGGAACCAACCTGAACGGCCTGCGCGCCGGCCGACAGAAACTCGATCGCGTCAACAGGCGAAGCGATGCCGCCCATTCCCACAAGGGGAACCGCTCCCGCGCCGGCCGCCCGCAGCGCTTCCCACAGTTCCCACACCATGCGCAGGGCGATGGGCCGTATCGCCGCGCCGGAAAGACCCGCGCTTACGTTGTCGAAAACGGGCCGGCGCTGTTCGATGTCGATGGCCATGGCCTTGAACGTGTTGACGAGCGAGAGCGCGTCGGCGCCGGCCCTGACGCAGGCGAGCGCGACGGCGGCCAAATCGGGCGTGGCGGGCGAAAGCTTTACCATGAGCGCTTTGTGCCGCGCCGCGGAACGTACCGCGGCGGTTACCGCGGCGGCCGCTTCCGGCCGCAAGCCAAAATGCATGCCGCCTTCTTTTACATTGGGGCAGGAAATGTTAAGTTCTATCATGTCGACAGAACTGCCGTCTAAAAGTTTCGCGCCTTCGGCGTATTCTTCGATATCGGAGCCGGAAAGATTGGCGATCACTGCGGGACCCAGTCCGCGCAATACGGGCAGGTATTTTTCGATAAAGGTTTCGATTCCCGGATTTTCAAGGCCTATCGAATTGAGAAGGCCCGACGGCGTTTCCCAAAGCCGTACGCCGCTGTTTCCCCGCCGCGCTTTGAGGGTAAGGCCCTTGGTACAAATGCCGCCCAAAACCGGTACGTCTATGCCGGCCAGATCCGCGTATTCCGTCCCGTAACCGAAGGTTCCCGAAGCGGCGATCACGGGATTGCGCAGGCGGATACCGGCAATCGTCACGGAAAGATCGGGCGGCTCCCCAGCGGGGCCGCGGGGCGTTTTTGATGAGCGCGGCTTACCCAAAAAAAATTTCCTCCGCGGGAAAGATCGGACCGTCGGCGCAGCAGCGTTTGTTGCCGCCGCGTCCGCGCACCGTACAGCCCAGACAGGCGCCGGTCCCGCAGGCCATGCGCCGCTCCAGGCTCACATAACAGGGAACGCCCGCCGCCCCGCAGCGTTCAGCCACCGCGGCAAGCATGGGTTCGGGGCCGCAGGCAAAAACGGCGGAATAGGCCGCGCTCTTCAAAAAATCGGGAACACGGCCTTTGCAAAGCCGCGCTCCCCAAAGCGGGGCCGCGGGTTTTTTTGCTTCAAACGCGATACAGGCGATTATGACGTTCAGCGCGGCGGGTCCCAGTAGGCGCTCCAGCTCTTCACGGGTCGATGAGCGGAAACCCGCGTAATAATGAAAGTATTTGTTTTTACGCGCGGGAAAACCATCCATGGCCAGAGCCGTTAAGGGCGCGATACCCGCGCCGCCGCCGACAAGGGCAACGGGTTTGTCCGTCGAGGACGGCATAAAATCATACCAGCTGTTTCCCAGCGGGCCGGTTAATTCAATTAATTCTTCCGGTTTAAGAGACGCAAGCTCTTCCGTTCCTTTTCCTTTGCGCGCTATGAGAAACGAGAGAACAGGATTTTCTTTTTGTTTTGTTTTTTCGTAAAAAAAACTTTCCACGCTGATTGCCCTTGGTAAAAAGACCGATGAGCGCAGGGCCTTTACCATAAAAAATTGCCCGGGTTCGGGCGGCGGGCCGGGCCAGCGGAGTACCAGGCGGACAAGCTCGCCGGTGACGGGAATATTTTTGTGGACGGCGCAGCAGCGGTTTGCCTTCGGGCGCGTCATCGTTCCGCGGCGTCCCGCAGCGCGTCCCGCATCTCTTCCGCCGCCCTGCGCGCGGCGCCGGCGGCAAAAGCAAAATCGGCCGTATCGGCGCCGGCCGCTTTGGTCCAGGCCTTGAGTATCGAGCGGGACGCGTTGACGACGCCGCCGTTTCCGTCCCGCAGAAGCAGCGCCGCGTCCGCCGCGCCGCCGCCCTGGGCGCCGTAACCGGGAATCAGGAAAAAAAGGCCGGCGTACCGTGAACGGAGCCGCTGCGCTTCTTTACGCTCGTCGTCCGATTTTGGATCGGCGCCGACTACCGCGCCGAAAGCGCCGTAACCGTGAACGCCGCCGAGGGTTTCCGCCAGGGCGGCGAGCTTTTCACCCACCGCGTCGTAGACACGGCGGGGCGCGGCGCTTCCGTCCGGCGCGGGGCCGCGGAGTTCCAGATGCTCAAAATCGAGCATGCCCCTGTTGCTGGTCCGCATCAGCACAAAAGCGCCCTTACCTTTGGTTTCCGCCCAGGTGAACCAGGGCGCAATGGAATCCATGCCCATGTAGGGGGACAGCGTAACAAAGTCCGCCTCGAAGCCGCCCGAAAAGTGCGCCGACGCATACTGCCGCGCAGTGTCGGCAATGTCCCCGCGTTTGATGTCGGCGATAACCGGAACTCCCCGCTCCCGCGCCAGGGCAAGGGTTTTCGCGTAACACTCAAGGCCCGCGACGCCCAAAACTTCGTAATAGGCGATTTGGATTTTGTAACAGGCGGCGGCGGCGGCCGTGGCGTCAATGATTGCGCGGTTATAGGCGAGCACTGCATCGGCGTCTCCGGCGTAACGGGCGCGCTCAAGAGGCGGCAGATAATCCGGCGCGGTATCGAGACCCACGCAGACAGGACCTTTTTCCGCGACAGCCTCGTAAAGTCTGTCCATATTGCAGTACGGCATTAACGTGCATGGTAGCAGTTTTTGCCTATTTTGCCTATCATGGATAAACAATGAACTTTGTAAGTTTTGAATTCAGCGTTTTTCTGTTGTGTTTTCTGATCTTTCAAATTCCGCTGCGCGGCCGTCCCGCGCTTTACCGTCATTTTTTACTGCTGGCAAATCTTGTTTTTTACGCGCGCGCGGGGCTTATCTTTGTGCCGCTGCTTGCCTTTACGGCGTTCATCGTATGGCTTGCTTCCCTTGCCATGGATCACTTTGCCGCCGGGGGTTTTCAACAACGGCGAAAATTTTTACTGGCCGCGTCGCTGTTTATTTGCCTCGCGTCGCTCGCTTTCTTTAAATACGGCGAAATGATCTTCTTTGCCTTCGGCGGGTTTTTTTCATCAGCGCCGGGATTCAGTTTTTCCCTCACGCCCGGCGAATGGGGTTTTCCCGCCGGCATTTCGTTTTATACTTTTCAGGCCATAGCCTTTCTTGTCGAGCGTTATAAAACACCCTGCCGGACCGCCGCGGCGAACGGCGAATCATATCTGGGCGTACTCACGTATCTTTCATTTTTTCCCACGGTGATGGCGGGGCCCATTCTGCGTCCGGACCGCTTTTTTCCCCAACTGGAATACCGCCGGACGCGCTTTCGGCTGCATCGCGGTTTTTTGCTGATTTTAAGCGGCCTCCTGAAAAAAGTGGTCATTGCCTCGTACCTTTCCGAATACGCCGTGCGGGAAGTGTTTCAAACCCCCGAACTTTTTTCTTCGTTTGCCGTCCTGGGTTCCGTTTATGCCTATGCCGTTCAGATCTACTGCGACTTTTCCGGCTACACCGATTTGGCCCTGGGCATAGGCTGTCTTATCGGTTTTGAACTGCCCCGCAATTTTGACGCGCCCTATTTGAGCGCTTCGATCCGCGATTTCTGGAAGCGCTGGCATATCAGCCTTTCTTCGTGGCTGCGGGATTATCTCTACATACCCCTGGGGGGAAGCCGAAGGGGAAACCGCTACTTCAATCTTTTTGTTACCATGGTGTTGGGCGGGCTCTGGCACGGCGCTCATCCACGCTATCTCGTCTGGGGCGTCCTGCACGGCGGGGCTCTCGCGCTTAACCACGGCTGGGCTGCGTTACGGGCACGGCGGAAGACGGCGGAAGAACGCCGCGAAAATGGCCCGCTGTTGCGTTTTCTTTCGGCCGCCGCGGTTTTTCATTTTGTCTGTTTTGCGTGGATCTTTTTTCGGGCCGAAGATATGGCCGCGTCGTTTGCCGTCATTCTGCGCATCGGCGCGCTTGACGGAAAGGGCGGCCTGCTTCCCCTGTTGGCATGGCCCGCCATGATCGCGGGCTTTATTCTGCAATGGGCGGGCCCTCCCGCGTTCAGGCAAATCATGCTGGCAAGCCGCCGCATTCCCTGGCCGCTTTTTGCGATCCTCTGCGCGCTTGTTGCCGGTTTTATTCTGCGTATGGGTCCCGAAGGCGTTATGCCTTTTATTTATTTTTCGTATTGAGGTGTCGGCATGCGTTTAATTGAAAGGCCTTTTCACGCCTTGACGGTATTTCTTGCTTTTGTAATCGCTTTTGTCTTTGCGGCATTACAGGAAACGAACCGCCTTGATTCATTTATTCGATCCCTTCCGTTTGAAAATACCGCCACGGCGGCGGAACTTTTCGCCGGTCTTTCGCGCGTTTCGGGAATGGCGGGTCTTGCCTCCCTTGAAACGCGTTTTGTCCGGAGCGTCGAAACCCTGGCTTCGCGGACTCCGCGGACCCAGACGCCGCCTGAAACCGCGGCCGCCGCCGAACAGACCGGCGGCGCGGCGCCGGAAGCCTGGTTCAACAAAACGCGGGAAATTACCGTACTTATCGCGGGCGATTCAATGATCGCCGATTACCTGGGCGCCGAGCTTCAGCGCAAACTTTCCCGGCGCGGTGAATTTGCACGCGTGATCCGCGACGGCCGTTATTCAACCGGACTTTCCCGCGACGATTATTTTGACTGGCCTTCCCAAATGACGCTTCTCGTAAACGAACACAAACCGGATCTGGTTATCATCTGTCTTGGCGGAAATGATGTCCAGGATATCATCGAGAACGGCAAACGCTATCATCCGGGGAGCGGCGAATGGAATATTTCGTACCGTAAACGCGCCGAAAAACTGATACAGGCCGCCGCCACGAACGGAGCGCGTCTTGTCTGGCTTGGGCTTCCCATTGTGGGAAACGAAAAATTCGCGGCGGATTATAAAACGGTTGTTTATCTACAGGAACTTGCCTGCAACTTTTTGAACAGCAGGACGGACAATCCGCTTAAAGCTGAATTTATTGATAACTGGACGGTTCTTGCCGATCCCGACGGTTCGTATAACAGTTACCGCGCTACCCCAAAGGGCCTTGTGCGCGTCCGCAATACCGACAGGATACATGTAAATCAGGCCGGCGCGGAGATACTTGCCGAATATGATCTGGCGCGGATCTACGGCCTCATCGGCCTGCCCTTAACCGCGAAGCAGGATTAGTTCCGCGGAAAGCTCATTTGCGGCGCTGTCTGCTGAAAGACCACGCCGCCGCGGTGCAGCGTCATGATGATCCTGCCGCGGAGTCCGCGTCCCGCGAAAGGTGAATTTTTTCCGCGAGACTTAAAGGCCGCCGGATCCACGGTCCACGCCGCGTCAAGATCGGCGACGCACAGATCGGCGCGGTACGCGGGGGCGATGCGGCCGCGGCCCCGCGGGCCCGCCGCGCCCAGACCGAGAATACGCGCCGGCGCCGCGCTTAAAAGCGATGAAAGCCTGGAGAGGCTGATCGTGTCCCGTTCGGCGGATCCCGGCGCGGCGAGCGTTGTATGGCAAACGGCAAAGGCCGTTTCCAGGCCGCTAAAACCGGGAGCGCCCCGCTCTTTGCCGGCTTTGGTATGGGGGGCGTGATCGGTCGCGATGGCGTCGATCGCGCCGCCGGCAATCGCCGCGACGAGAGCGCGGCGATCAGCTTCGCTCCGCAGGGGCGGGGCGACTTTGCCGAAACTGTCCGCGCCGAGCGCGGCGGCGTCCGCTTCGGTGAGCGCGAGATGATGGGGCGTTACTTCGCAGCTTACGGGACAGCCGGCGGGGCCGCTGCGCCGCTGTTTGGCCCCGCGGACCAGATCGACGGCGGCGGCCGTCGAAACGTGGGCCAGGTGTATCCGGGCGTCCGCCCGCGCGGCAAGGCGCAGCGCGCGTCCGGTCGCGGCGTCTTCGCCGTCAAGATCGCAGTGGCACGAAACGGTGACGCCGGCGCGGCGGGAGGCGGCAAAGGCGGCGAGGAACAGCCGCTCATCAGGCATATCCTTTCCGTCTTCGGAAAAAAGCCGCGTAACTTCGGAATGCGCGGCCCGCGTTATTTCCGACAGCGCTTTGCCTTCCATCCCACGGGTAAGCGAAAGCGCCGGGTACAGATCGATTAGTCCCAGGGCATCGCAGCGATGTTTGATCGCCGCGGCCTGGGCGAGGGTGTCGGTTACCGGATCGGTGTTTGCCATGCAAACCACCGTTCCGTAGCCGCCCGCGGCGGCGGCAAGCGACGCGGATTCAAGGGTTTCTTTTTCGGGAGCGCCCGGCTCGCGGAAATGCGCGTGAAGATCAACCAGCGCCGGCATAAGCACAAGGCCCCCGCCGTCAATAACCAGACCGCCCGCGGCCCGGGCCTCTCCCTCAAGCACTTCGGCGATCATTCCGTCCTCAACAATCACCGAACCGTGAAAATCCTGGCTTTCATCCACGATGCGAAAATTGTTAAGTACGAGTTTTTTTGGGGATGAAATCACGGCCTCTATTATAGAAAGTTTTTTCTTTCCGTTCCAGCCAGCCGGCCGGAACCGCGTTTTTTGAACTGGCTCAACTATTTTCCCAAAAACCTCAAGCGCCATGCAAGCGTGAACCCTCTCGTAAGGCATGAAATGGATTGCATGCATGGCGCTCTGCGCCCTTGTTCCGCGGCTGCTCGGCGCGCAAAGCGCCGAACAGACCGCCGCCGCTCAGGCCAAAAAACCGGCGGACGCAAAAGTTCGGCTTCCGCTTGAATGGTCGCTGCTCTGGAGCGGCGCGTGGGAAAGCGAAAAAAACATAAGCAACCGCGGGGAATTGGGGATTTCCCTGGGGCAATTGGGTTTTCGCCTCCAGTATCTTGAGCGGCGTACTGCCGCTTCCCGCGAGGCTTTTGCCGCCAGTTTTGACGCCGCCGCGGAGCCGCCGCCGGTAACGGATCTTGCCGCCGGCTTCTACCACAAAAGCAGCGACACACGGCTCCTCTATGGAAAACTTCAGCGTTTTGGCCTGGCGGCGCGCGCCGCGAATATATGGCGGCGGGGCGCTCCCTACACGGAAGCGCGAACGGCGCCGCTTGCCGATCTGCGGACCACCGTTTCGTCCTCGGCGACGCCCGCCTGGTACGCGTACCTGGGAGCGCCCTTCCGTTTGGGCGATGACAAAAACCTGAAGCTTTTTACCTCGCTGGAATTGGGCGTCGAAACGGATGATGTGGCCGTCAATCGCGTTGCGATACGACGCGGCGGCAATGAACCCGTTGTAAGCGCCGGCGTCGAATACAGCCGGGGAAAAAGCGCCGTTCGCGCCGAAGGCATTTATGTAAGCCGCACTTTGCCTCCCCGTCAGGCATCCACCTGGTTCAGCGTCAGCCCCAGTCTTCCCGAACGCGACACGAGGCTCGCCGGCGGAAGCCTCAGTTACAGCGCCCCGCGCTTTGCCGTCGCCGCCGACGCCGTCCGTTCCGAAACCTTCGCCTTTGGCAGGGACTGGTACGGCAGCCTCGCCCTGCGCCTGGGAAACAAACCCTGGCGCTTTCAGGCCGCCTTCGACGGCGCGGGGAGCCGTTATGTTGACCCTGACGGTTCCGCGCCGGGCGCCGGCTTCCGAAGCGCCTTTCGCCTGGAACGGAGCGGAAAAAACGCTTCCCTCTTCCGCCTCGGGGCGCTTTTTCGCGGTTCCGGGCCGGAAGACGCGCCGTTGAACGCCGCCGGCGTCCTGCAAAACTGGGGCGCCGCCGCCTTTACCAAAATAGACCGCCACACCCTCGACGCCTATTACCGCTTTCCGGCCAGGAAACGGCAGAGCGGCCCGCGCCCGATCCGCTTTTCGTTAAGCTGGGCCCAGGACCGCCGCGATCTTGACGCCGTACTGGATACCTGGAAGGCGTCCGCTTCCGTGGGGCTGTGGGCCATTCAGGCCGAAAGTGAAGGCCTCCTTGCCCTGACCGAAGGGAGGCCGGGCGAGTACCGTTTTTCCGAAGAACTGGCTTACAGCCGGGGGATTTTTAAGGCCGCCGCCAAAGCCGGTTACGCCGCCGCGCTCAAGAAGGACGCGTGGGCGGGCGCCTGGAACGCTTCGGCCAGTACAAGTTTCCGCTGGCAGGGAAACCGCGTCACGCTTAAGGCGGCGACAACGGACTTTCCCCGCGAGTGGACGTATACCGTATCGTGGACGCTGCAAAAATGAAGCGCCGCCGTTTTACCCGCAGCTTTTTTCAGTTTTCGGGGATTTTTAACCGCAAAGGCGCATAATTTGACTTACCCGTCTTTACGGTAAAAAATTCCCCGCGAAATTTTCTTGACAGGGCGGGGGACCCGTGTTATTGTTTACCGGTTATGAATATTTTATTCAAAACAGCAAATTTTTTCATGAAATGCCCTGACTTGGCACGGTTCTTGCTCTCTCTCTCTCTCTCTCTCTCTTATACAAACGTATAGTAGTTTTTCTTCATTTCCTCTCCGGAAGAAGATTCCTCCCTTTCTGTATAACCGTATTCTCTTTTGAGGAGGCGCCTATGGTATAACTGCGGCGCCTTCCGATGAATTGTCAATTTTGAAAAAGGCGTCCTGTCAATTCCCAATTTTGCTTTGTTAAGGATGTAACACATGAAAAAGATTTCGGTACTGGCCGTTTTGTTTATCGCCGTATGCGCGGTACAACCGGCGTTTTCCCAGTTTCTCGTAGGCGGCGGCTTTTCGTATCAGACAATGGACGAGGGTACAACCAAAAGCTCATACTCCAAATTCACCGTGCTGCCTATCCTGCTGTATGAGGTCAGTGACAAATTCGATATTGGCGCTACATTCGTGTACGAGACATACTCAAGAGACGTTAACTCATCAGACAAAGACAGCGGCCTCTACAGTGATGTTTATGCTGAATACAAAGCGTTCAGCATTGGTCCGGTCGTCAGGTATAAATTCCCCACTCTGGGCATCTTTACCCCCTATATCTACGGTGATCTGACCTTTGGAATGTTGCTGCCCGACGAAAGCGGCTATGATGACGGGACCGGATTCGCGGCCAATCTGGCTGTCGGAGGAGATCTGGGTCTCACCGATCATGTGCTCTTTTTTATCCAGCTCCCCATTGTGGGCTTTTCGAATCAAACGATCGGTGACGTTAGTTATACCGAGTTTTGGACAGTGACCGTTAATGACCTTGACGCTATACAACTCGGTATCTTGTTCAAGTTTTAGCGCCCTGTAGGGACCCGATTCAGAAAA
>JAITBL010000035.1 GCA_031283575.1 Treponema sp.
GCCCCGGAACGGAAGAGCCGCGGAAAGCGCGTCGGCCACACCGCGCGAAGCGTTCCTCAGCCGGTCGGGGCCGGTGCGGTACGCGTAAAAGGTTCCCGCGGGACTGCCGGTGCGGCCCACAAAAAATTCGCCCTTAAGGGAAAGGTCGCGGTCGTTTTCGGTAACGGTAATCAGCAGGAAAAAAACGGCGCCCCCATCCCGGGCGGTGCGGAAAGCCCAGGAAAAATAACTCAGGCGCAGCACCCCATCGGCGGCGGCGATATTGCGCTCGTGGGCAAGAATGTCGCGCAGGTAGCCTGAAACAACATAGGCGGCGTCGGCGTGTACCTGCGACTGCGAGGGCAGGGCGAACACCGCTATTTTCCAGTGCCGTTTGGTCACCAGAAGGGGATCGACATTCCAGCGGCGATACAGCGCCGAAGCAAGCCGGTTGGTGTAAATTTCAACGGCGTCGTCTATGCCCTGATCCCCCAGTCCCAGATCCTGCATAAAGCGGAGCTCTTCCATAAAGCGGGCGGGAAAACCCTGAAGGCGGAGTATCTCCGCGTAATCCCGCCGTTCCCTCGCGTAGGGATTAAGGCGGAGTCCGCGGCGGTATTCAAAAAGGGCCTGATCGCTTAAATTACGGGCGCGGAAATCTTTTGCCCGCGTAAAATGCCAGGCCGCCCAGCGCCGGCGGGCCTCTTCTTCCGGTTTGGTTGTCCGGATCAAAAGATCCTCAAGGGCGCTACGGACAAACTCGTCTCCGGGCGAAGCCGAGACGGCGCTCGAAAGCGTCGTGATGGCTTCGCGCGAACGGCCCAAACGCGTGTAGGCCATTCCTTTAAGGTACCACGCGCTGATGTCGCCGCGGTTGGCGGCGATGATCTCGTCGGCCAAACGCGCCGCCTCGACATACTGGCCGGAACGGTAACGGAGGTTGGCGAGAAGGCTTTTGGCCGGACCAAAGGCCGGACGGTACGCCAGGGCCCGTTCGGCGTGGGCAATGGCCTGCGCGAGGCGGTCCTGCCGGCTGTCCAGATAGGCGGCGTAATAAAAGACGCGGTAGTCTTCGGGGTGCTGGGCGAGAATTCTGTCCATGTAGGTGCGGGCTTCGCCGTACTGGCCGAGGGAACCCAAAACCAGGGCGAGGGAAAGCAGCACCCGCCTGTCGCCGGGGTAACGCCGCGCCGCCTCGCGGTAGCGCAGAACCGCGTCTCCCGACCGGCCCCGCGCTATGTCCATTTCGCCCATCGCAAAAAGCGCGTCTTTATTGTAGGGTTCGGCCCGCAGCACTTCGCCGATAACCCGCGCGGCCGCGTCAAGCTGGCCCAGGGCGATGAGTACGCGGCCTTCCATGTTGGCGTAATCGAGGTTTCCCCGCGCGAGGCCCCGCGCCTTGCGTACCCAGGCAAGGGCCTGGTCGAATTCGCCAAGCTCGTAATAACATTCGGCCAGCGCGCCGGTCGCTTCCGAGTGGGAGGGACTAAGACGCAGCGCCTCCAGAAACGATTCGGCGGCCCCGTACCACTCCTCGGCAAGCATGGACGAGCGGCCCTGATTGTAGAGGGCGGCGGCGTTCCGCGCCTGGGCCGCAAGGGGCGCGCGGACAAACGTAAAAGCGAGTACGGCAAACAGTACGCGAAACAGCGTACGCCGCGATATTTTTATTCGCGCGGAGGGGTTTAATACCCCGCCCCTCGGGGCGGTTAAAAAAGGGATCAAACCCCGACTGCGATTCCTTGTGAGAACAAGCATACCCCGCTGCCCGCGGCGGGGTTGGTTGATTTTTATGCCGCTCAAAATTCCCTCCCCTTACAAAACATTAGTCGCTCTTTGAGTGTAACACAATTTTTACCGTATTGATCTTGTGGCCCTCCATGCCCTGAACAATAAACTCATGTCCGTTATAGAGGGCCTTTTCGTACTTGACCGGAATTTTGCCGAAGAGATCAAATACAAAACCGCCAAGCGTATCGAAGTCTTCCGAGGGAAGCTCAACGCCCAGTTCTTCCGACAGATCCTCCAGGTTTGCCCGCGCGTCGCAGAGCCAGGTGTCCGGGCCGAGTTTAAGGATGTCTTCGGCCTCGTTGTCAAATTCATCCTGAATGTCGCCGATGATTTCTTCGAGTATGTCTTCCATACAGATGATGCCCGAAACGCCGCCGTACTCGTCCACCACCACGGCGATATGCACGCGGCGCCGGCGGAACTCCCGCAAAATTTCGTCGATATGTTTTGTTTCGGGAACAAAAAACGGCTTGCGGAGCAGTTCGCGGATTAGCAAATCACCGCCCTTGATAAGCGCTTTGAGCACATCCTTTACATGGAGAATTCCCACGACATTATCGATGCTGTCTTCGTAAACAGGAAAACGGGAATGGCCGCTTTCCCCCATCGTTTTGAGCAGATCCCCGCGGGCGGCGTCGGCGGAAAGAAACACGGCGTCGATTCTGGGAACCATGACTTCCCGCGCGGTGGTGCCGCCCAATTCCACGACTCCGCGGATCATCTCCTGCTGATCCGCCTCCAGTGACGCGATGGTTTTTTTGTCGATTTCACTTTTTTTTAAAGGCTTCACCGCTTTTCCTTTTCGAGTCCGCTTCCATAATGGCGGGCTCGGCGCTCAACTCGCCGAGCAGGGCCTCCTGTTTTTGCAGCATGGGTTCGGATGTTTCGTTCGTCGCGTGATCCATGCCGGCCAAATGAAGTATACCATGGATAAGCAAACGGCGTAACTCGTCTTCGGGCGAAACGTCAAAAAAAACCGTGTTTTCCGCAAGCGCGTCAAGGGAAATAACAATATCGCCGGGAAGAAAATACGCGCCGTCTGCTTCGCCCAAAACGAAAGAAAGCACGTCGGTGGGTTCGTCGACAAAGCGGTACCGGGCGTTAAGGTTTTTGATCACGGCGTTGCAGCAAAAAAGAAGCGAAACTTTCCAGTTATGGCGGCCAAGTTTTTTCAGCGCGGCGGCGGTAAAGGCCGCGGCCCGTTCCGTCCAGGACGGCTCGCAGACACCCTGAAAACTCACTTCAACTTTGTTCGCCATTTTTCCCGTTTTTGTGTTCATCAATTTTGGGATACTCGATGCGCGAATGATAGTAGCCGGCCAGCACTTTGATAAACGCGCCCTTGATCGTATCCAGTTCCCTAAAAGTCAGCTCCGACTGGGCAAGCTGGCCGTGCTGCACTTTGGCGTCAAAGAGTTCCTGGATGAATTTTTCGAGCCGCGCCACCGAAGGTTTTTTAAGCGTCCGCACGGCCGCTTCGGTTACATCGGCAAGCATGACCACGGCGCTTTCCTTTGACCGTGGCGGCCTGCCCGGGTACATAAAGTCTTCGATATTGACCTGTCCTTCCCGTTTGAGCGCTTCGTTGTAAAACCAGGTGATCACCGAGTTGCCGTGGTGCTCGGCGATAAACGCGATAACCGCGTCGGGGAGTCCCATGGCGCGGGCTTTTTCAATGCCGACTTTAACGTGGCTGCGAATAACCGTGGCGGAAAGACGCGGGGCGATGTCCGTGTGTTTGTTGTAGTTCGTCTGGTTCTCGACAAAATATTCGGGCTGTTCCATTTTTCCGATGTCGTGATAATAGGCCCCCACCCTGGCGAGGAGGGCGTTGGCGCCTATTTCCTGGCAGGCCGTTTCGGCAAGGTTCGCCACCATGATCGAATGGCTGTAGGTGCCCGGCGCGGCGTTAAAGAGGCGCTTTAAGACAGGCAGATTGAGGTCGGAAAGTTCGATAAGGCGGAAGGGAGTAACGGCGTTAAGCGCGTGCTCGGCAAGCGGTAAAATGCCGACGACCAAAAGGCCCGACGCCGCGCCGTTAAAGGCCGCCCAAAAAATCACCGGCGCATAGGCGCTTGCCGGCGCCTGTTTTAAAAGAAGCACGATAAGGGCCGCCCCCGAATTGGCCGCGGCGACAAGGAGTCCCGTCTTGACCAGATCCATGCGCCGCTGGGCGCCCTGCTGGATATGGGCCGCCGCGATGCCGGAACAGAGGGCGAAGATGTAGGCGGAAGCGTCAAAGGCCTGGATCAGGAAAGCGCCCAGCGGAAGTATCATGGCCGTAACCAGGGCTACGGAAAACCCGAGCAGTATCGCCGGCAGCATGACGACCAGCGCCGTGGGAAGTAAAAGCGAAACGGGAAAATATTCGGGAAGCTGCACCAGATCGCGGATAAGCGCCGCGCCGATTATATACGAGGCGGCAAGTATCGTCAAAAGGTAACATTCACTTTGTTTAAGAAGGCGGCCGACGGTACGCTTTCCCATGTGGAAAATGAGCATGAGGAATATAAGGAGGTGCAAAAGTATCTGCCCCGCGACAAGGCGGGGATCGCGGTATTCCATGGAAAGGTTCATCGCCCTAAGCTTTTCCATTTCGCCGTCGGTAATGATAAAGCCTTTGCGGATAATTTTTTCGCCGCGCTCGATGTAGCGGTAAACCGGTTCAAGCTGGGAACGTACTTCGGCAATACGCAGATCCGTATCGGCCGGCGAAAAAAATACGTTTTCCTGCAGCAGGAAACGCGCCGCTGCGGCCGCTCCGCGCGAAAAATCATCGTGCAGTTTTTCGTCTTCGATATAACGGAGCATCGCCGCGTCCAGCGTGTCGATGGTGATTACGCGGTCGTAGTTGATCCGCTCCCGCTCTACCCGTTCGTTGTAATTGTGAAGCAGCTCCGCCGTTTCGCTGTTGTATTTTTCGAGTCCATTGCCGGGGAGCGAGAATATTCCCGTTGTAATAAAATACTCCAGCATTTTTTTTGCCTCATCAAGCGAAGTTTCCCGCAGTGGATCGGCAAAAAGAACGCTAAGGGCTTCGTCGCTTACCCTTCCCGGAAAAGCGGCGTTCATTTTACTGCGAAAATCTTCCGCGGAAATTTCGCCGCCGGAAAAAAAGTTCCGGCACAGTGAAACAAAGCGGTCGAAATTTTTTCGCATTTCTTCGTTGGTGGGAATCGAATATTTGAACACGGCCGGCACCAGGCGAAGCTGGGCTCCCAGACGAAGGTTTGTCGCTTCATCGTCAATATACGACACCGGTTCATTCGCGCTTACATCGCGGTCGGCAACTTTGCCGATTTCAAATTCATCGAGTTCAAAAGTGTCACGCTTGTCCATCAAGAGGATCACCGCGGCGCTGATGATCAGGGCGGCAATGGCGGCAATGGAAGGGCCCTTGCGAACTGCCGGCAGTTTAAAGCGCTGGAACAGATCGGTCCTGATCAATTTATGCTTTGTCATAGGCTTCTATAATCCGTTTGATGATCGGATTTCGCACAACATCGGCGGTGTTGAGGTAGGCAAAAAAAATGCCTTCGACTCCGGAGAGAATCGAAAGGGCGTGGAGCAGGCCCGATTCAAAACGCCTGGGCAAATCGATCTGTGTGGTGTCGCCGGTGATCACCGCCCGTGCGCCCTGACCTATGCGCGTAAGAAACATTTTCATCTGCTCTTTCGTCGTATTTTGAGCTTCGTCCAGAATGATCACGCAGTCGTTAAGGCTGCGGCCCCGCATGTAGGCAAGCGGGGCCACTTCAATGGCCCGCGTGTCTTCCATTCTGCGAATCGTGTCGAAGGGGATAAGCGCTTCCATGGCGTCGTAAAGGGGCCTGAGGTAGGGATTGATTTTTTGCGCGAGATCGCCGGGCAGGTAGCCGAGGCTTTCGCCCGCTTCCACCACGGGGCGGGTAAGGACCAGCTTTCGCATTTTTTTTGAGAGCACGAGGCGCAGGGCCTCGGCCACGGCGATGTAGGTTTTGCCCGTTCCCGCGGGGCCTACGCAAAAACTGATGTCGGCGCCGCGCATCCCTTCCACATAGCGGGCCTGGTTGCGGCTGCGGGGAAAGACTTTGGCAAAGCCCTGGGGGATCTGAATAAGATTGTCGCGCAGGGGATCGGGACGGCTTTCGCCCGGGGGAGAAGTTTCGGCGCCGGGGCTTTCGTCCCCTGCGAGACCGCCGGTCAGGGCCGCCACGTATTCACGGGTGGGATACTCGCCCTCGCGAACGGCGGTGACAAGGTTGTCAATAACGGTCCTGAAACGCCTCGCTCCGGCCTTGTCAACGCCGGAAAGTGAAATTTCGTTGCCCCTGGTATTAATGCGTCCTCCCAGGGAAAGCGCTATCGCCTTGAGGTTTCCGTCGTTGACGCCGCAGACACCGGAGAGGATGTCGGTATCATCCAGCACTATGGTTATGCTTTCGTCCAAGTACACCTTCTCAATACTAGCATTGCCGCCTATTGTGGTCAACGTCCGGACTTTTGGCACAAGGATATTTTGGGCGCGCAGGGATTCGAACCCCGGACATCCACGGTGTAAACGTGGCGCTCTAACCAGCTGAGCTACGCGCCCGCAACGCGTCTTCGCCCAAGGCTAGACAATTTTTGGATTCAAGTCAAGGGAGGCTGTTCCAAAACTTCAGTTTTGGGACAGCAACCTTAAAATTAGCAGTTTTGCAAGGCTGAAAGCCTGAGAAACTGCAAGAGCCTGTTTCAAAACCGTGCGCGTTAGCGCACAGT
>JAITBL010000145.1 GCA_031283575.1 Treponema sp.
AGGAGTCATACCCGTTCCCATTCCGAACACGGAAGTCAAGCCCTCTAACGCCGATGATACTGGGGCTCTGAGCCTTGGGAAAGTAGGAAGATGCCTGGTTTTTTCTTTTCCTTACCCCCACACGCCCTATCGCAAAAGCGGCAGCAGTTTCCTGTATGCCGCTGTAATCTCGTCCATGCCCATGGCGCAGTTGGCCGGACTCGGTGAGGGCAGATAAAAAAACGGCGCGTCGTATTTTGCCGAGCAGAGTTTCCTGTAAAGCGTATACGCCGTCCTCCCCGTGGTTAAAACCGCCTGAATCGGCGCCGCCTCGAACAGGGGGCTCAAATCGTTGGCGACGGGATTTCGTATGGATGAATCGGAAGCGCCGGATATATCACATTCAGAAAGAACATCCCACAGCGCAATATGGCGGGACAAAAGAAACTGTTTTTTCTCCGCCGTTGACGGGCCCGGTTCCGAATCGAACACGGCGGCGAGTATGGCCCAAAACCGGTTTTGCCTGTGGCCGTAATAAAACCCCGCCGCCCGGGATTGAGGCGAAGGCATCGTTCCCAATATTAATACCCTGGAAAAAGAATCATACACGGGGGTTATGGTATGCACGATATGCCGCGTGTTGTTTTCCGTTTCGTTCCCCCTGAAAGCCATTGTTTTGCTGTACAATATGCCGCGAAAAAAGACAATACCCTGCGGACGCTTATACCCAAGACCGTCTTTCGGCGGGAGGCCTGCATTGCTTGCGCGTCATTTTGCGCTTATGATATTCTTGGTGGTGACGGAGGACTCTTATGAAGGTAATCAATCTTGGTTCGTTAAATGTGGATTATGTATACCGGGTCGATGAGTTTCTCCTTCCCGGCGAGACCAAGCCGTCAAAAGACAGAACGGTGCATGCCGGGGGCAAGGGGTTGAATCAATCCATCGCCCTCTCCAGGGCGGGCGCCGAAGTGTACCACGCGGGGATAACAGGAAACGACGGCGCGATCCTGCGGGACATCCTTTTAAAAAACGGCGTGCACATTGATTTTCTTGCTTCTCTGGATGAGGCAAGCGGCCATACGATCATTCAGGTAAACGACGCGGGAGAAAACAAAATCATCCTTTATGGAGGAACAAACCGCAAACTTGACGCGCGCTTTATCGACAACGCCATGGATCATTTCGGTTCTTCCGATGTGCTTTTGGTTCAAAATGAAACCAACCTTGTCGGATACGCGATAGAAAAGGCCCGTTCACGGGGGATGAAGACAGTTTTTAACGCGGCGCCGGTCAGCCGTGACATAAAAGAATATCCGCTGGAATATGTCGATTGGCTTATCGTTAACGAAATAGAAGGGGCCGCGCTGGCGGGAACGGATGCCGCCGCCCGCCCGGAGGAAGTCCTCAACGCCCTGGTCTCGAAGTATCCGTCCATGGTTGTTTTTTTGACCCTGGGCGCCGACGGCTGCCGCTGCGCCGTCGACGGCGAAATAATCGGCGTGGCGGCCTTTCCCGTAGACAAGCGCAAGATCGTAGACACCACCGCCGCCGGAGATACTTTTACGGGCTATTTAATACAGTCCCTGATGAACGGCCGCTCCGTGAAAGACGCCATGGTTCGGGCTTCCGCGGCCAGCGCCCTGGCAATTCAAAAACCCGGCGCGTCGTCTTCGATTCCCTCCGCCGCCGAGCTTGACTTGATAACGGGATAAGGCCATTTTTACTTTGGCTAAATGAATCCGGCGCGGCGGCGGGCCTCGTCCACCGTGATCCCCTTGCGCCGCGCCCAATCGGCAAGCTGGCCGGCGTCAATTTTTCCGACGGCGAAGTAGCGGGAATCAGGATGGGTAAAGTACATGCCGCAGATTGACGCGGCGGGCCGTATCATGGCGGAATCGGTGAGCGTAAGGCCTATGCGCCGTTCCGCTTCAAGCAGCGAAAAACACAGGCGCTTGTCTTCGTGGTCGGGACAGGCGGCGTAGCCAAACGCCGGCCTGATCCCGCCGCCGCTTGTTTCGCGGTGGAGTTTTTCGGCGAAGGCTTCGGCCAAATGGTCGGATAATGACGCGATGAGCAGGGCCCCGTAATCGTCGCCCGCCTCGCGGTACGGCGCCGCGGCCGTATCAAGGCCAAAGCCCGCGGAAACGGCAAAGAGGCCCAGCCAGTCGTTCCGCGGCGCGCCCCCGGCGCCGCGCAGTGACTGCGGCAGGATAAAGTCCGCCAAACAGAGATTGTACGCCGTGTTTTTTTGCCGTCCGGCCGCCGCGGCGCGGGGCTGCTGATTCCGCAGAAAGCAAAAACGCGCCCGTTCAGGCAAAACAGTTTCGCCGTTTTGATCGCGGCGTGAGCCGTCAAGCACGATCACGTCCTCGTTTTGCGAGACGGCGGGAAAAAAGCCTGTTACGGCCTTGAGGGTAAGAAGTTTTTCGGAAACAATTTTTTTTAACAGGGCGGAGGCGTCATCGATGAGTTTTTTCCGCTCGGAAGCGGCATCCGGTTTTTTCAGTTCCCAGGCCGCGCAGAATTCGTTCCAGTTAAGGAGCGGCGCAACACTGTCAAGCGGATAATCATCGTACTGGATAACGGCGCTTTCGCGCGCGGCAATATCCGTCCAGTCGATGGGCGGCCTGTTTGCCCGCGCTTCTTCCAGGGCGAGAAAAGAACGCTTGTGTTCGATTTCCCTGTGAAGGGCGGACGCCTTTTCGTAGTCGGCGGCAAGCGCCGTCAGGAATTTTTCCCGCGCGGCGCTGGAAAGCAGATTGCGGAGCACCGCGGCCGATTTGCCGGCGTCGCTCACGTACACAACCGGCCCCGAATATACGGGGGCGATGCGCAGGGCGGTATGGGCGGTACTTGCCGCCGCGCCGCCGACGAGGAGGGGGATGTCAAAGCCGCGCTCTTCCATCGCCCGGGCAAGCTTTACCATTTCTTCCAGCGACGGACTGATCAGTCCCGAGAGGCCGATAAAATCGGCCCCGAGTTCCCGCGCCGTATCCAGGATCTTTTCGGAAGGAACCATGACGCCCAAATCGATCACCTCAAAACCGTTACAGCTGAGCACCAGGGCGGTGATGTTTTTACCGATATCGTGTACGTCGCCCTTTACGGTAGCAAGTACGATTTTGGCGCGCGCGGCCGGCCGCGAATCCGCATCCGCTTCTTTTTCGTCCACAAGAAAAGGCTCCAGAACGGCAACGGCCTTTTTCATGACCCGCGCGCTGCGGATCACCTGGGGGAGAAAAAGTTTGCCTTCGCCAAAAAATTTTCCCACCGTTTCCATACCCCGCATAAGGGGGCCTTCCACGAGGGCAAGGGCGGACAGGCTCTGTTTTAGGGCGAGCACGTCGTCTTCGATAAAAGAATCAATGCCCTGGACCAGCGCGTGGGCGAGCCGCTCTTCGGGGGGAAGGGTGCGCCATGCCGGAACGGAAGACGGCGCCGCGCCCGCTTCGTTTTCTTTTTTACGCAGCGCAAGGCTGATAATTTTTTCGGACGGATTTTCCCCGCGGCACAAGACGGCGTCTTCCGCGGCTTCACGAAGTTCGGCCGGAAGTTCCGCGGCCGAAACCAGATTAGCGGGATTTACGATAGCCATGTCCAGACCGGCCTTGACGGCGTTCTCGAGAAAAACCGCGTGCAGGGCGCGGCGTACCGTTTCGTTCCCCCGGAAGCTGAACGAAAGATTGGAAACCCCCGCCGAGACATGAGCGCGCGGACAATGCTCGCGTATCCAGGCGGCGGCGCGGATAAAATCAAGGGCATAGGGATCGTGTTCGGCCATGCCGGTGGCGATGGTAAGTACATTGGGATCAAAAACAATGTCTTCCGGCGGAAACCCCGAAGCGAGGAGCAGCTTGAAGGAACGCCCTGCAATTTCGATCTTGCGCCCGTAATTCTGGGCCTGTCCCTGTTCATCAAAGAGCATAACCACCGCGGCGGCGCCGTAATGGTGAATGAGTTTCGCGCGGCGCAGGAATTCCGCTTCGCCTTCTTTTAAGCTGATTGAATTGACCAGGGCCTTTCCCTGTATGCACTTGAGGGCCGCTTCCAGAATTTCCCAGCGGGAACTGTCGATCATTATCGGGACGCGGGCGATGTACGGATCGGAGAGGGCCAGGGCAAGAAAGCGGGTCATTGCCGCTTTTCCGTCCAGGAGGGCGTCATCCATACAGATATCGATGATCCCCGCGCCGGCGTCGATCATGGCGCGGGCGATGTCGAGCGCCTGATCCCAGAAACCCCGCTGTACGAGACGGAGAAATTTTTTGCTTCCCGCCACATTACAGCGTTCGCCTATGTCAACGAAACCCTTGTCCAGATCGAGCGCTTCGAGGCCGGCGAGCATGCTTTTTGTTACGGCCGCGCCGAAAGCGCCGTTTTCCGCGAGAGGCCGCGGCGGATATGAACGGGCAAGCTCCGCGATTTTGGCGATGTGATCCGGCGTCGTACCGCAGCAGCCTCCGACTATGTTGACCAGGCCCTGATCAAGAAAGGCCCGTATAAAAGCGGCGGTTTCTTCGGGTTTTTCGTCGTAGCCGCCCGAGCTGTTGGGAAGCCCCGCGTTGGGGTGGCAGCTTGTCGCGGCGGGGGCGCAGGCGGCAAGTTCCCTGAGGTGGGGAAGCAGTTTTTCCGCGCCCAGAGAACAGTTGAGTCCCAGCGAAAACGGACGCGCGTGCAGTACGGAAACGACAAAGGCTTCCAGTGTTTGTCCCGCGAGCAGGCGTCCCGACGCGTCGGAAATCGTGGCGGAGATCATCAGCGGAATGCCGCGGCCGGTTTCTTCGATTAAGCGCCGCACCGCCGCGATTGCGGCCTTGGCGTTGAGGGTGTCGAAAACCGTCTCCAGCATAAGAAGATCGGCGCCGCCTTCCATAAGGCCGCCGGCGCTTTCGTGGTAAGCGGCCTCCAGTTCATCCCAGGAAACGCCGCGTTTTGACGGATCTTCGACATCGGGGGCGATGGCCGCGCTTCTGGAAGTCGGCCCCATGCTGCCGGCCACAAAGCGCGGCTTTTTCGCGCTGGTAAAATTGTCCGCGGCCTGCCGCGCAAGAACGGCGGAAACGCGGCACAGTTCGCGGGTTTTTTCGGCAAGGCCGTAATCCGCAAGGGAAAGCGCGTTTGCGTTGAAGCTGCAGGTCGTGATGATGTCGGCGCCCGCTTCAAGATATTCCTGGTGAATGGCGGAAACCAGTTCCGGTTTTTCCAGGCAGAAAAGATCGGGGCTGAATGAAAACGAAGGCGCCCGTTCCTGGAGCAGCGAACCCATGGCGCCGTCGAGAATAAGAATTCGTTCCTTTAATAGTGCTGTGATTTGCTGCGCTGTATCAATCATTGGGTTATTATTGCAATAAAGCGGCGAATCGTCCATAGTTAATATAATATGGATATTGCCCTTGAAATACTTCCCCGGAGCGAAGCTTCCCTCAAGGAAGATTCGCGGCTGAGTAAAAAGTACTCTGCCATAACGATGACAAATGTTCCCGATATGAAACGCTTTGACATTCGATCCTGGGAAGCCTGTGACATTATGGATCTTGCCTCGCGCTCTATGGTTCCCCATTTGCGTTCCCGTGATTTCGCTCCGGACGCGCCCTTTCCCCTTATCGAATTTTTCCGCCGGCGCGGCATTACCAAAGCGCTGGTGATCGCCGGCGATCCGGAGAAAGGGGAGGGGGAAAAAAGTTTTCCCGGCGATGGCCGCGGAACGGTTGCCTTTATCAGGAAACTTAAAAGCGAAATGCCCGAGATGGAAATTTACGGCGCTTTCGATCCTTACCGTACCAATATCCGTTATGAACTGGACTATCTGGCGGAAAAAGAAGCCGCGGGCTGCGCCGGTTTTATGAGTCAGCCTTTTTTTGATCTGCGCCTTCTTGAAATTTACGCCGAATATCTGGAGGGCAAGCGGATTTTTTGGGGCGTGGCGCCGGTACTTACCTCGGGCAACCGCAATTATTGGGAATCGCGAAACCGCGCGATCTTTCCCCGTTCTTTCAGGCCGGATATTTTCTGGAATGTACACTTTGCCCGCCAGGTGCTGGATTTCTGCGCCAGAAACAGTTTTAATATTTATCTGATGCCGATTAAGATCAATCTCGAGGCATACCTTTCGGGAATATTTTCCGCATGAAGCTGCGCCTCTTTGATGACAGGGACTTTTACAAGTCCCTGTTTACGCTTGCCGTACCGATCATGCTGCAAAATCTTGTCAACTCTTTTGTCAACATGCTTGATACGATTATGATTGGGCGGCTGGGAACCACCGAGATCGCCGCCGTGGGCCTTGGAAACCAGGTCTTTTTTCTCTTTACCATGATCCTTTTTGGGATATGTTCGGGCGGCGCCATTTTTACCGCGCAATATTGGGGGAAAAAAGACATCGCGGGAATTCGCAAAAACACCGGCCTCTGCCTTATGCTGAACACCGCCGTTGCCGCCCTTTTTACCGCCGCCGTCCTTGTCATGCCCGAGCGTATTATCGGCATTTATTCGCGGGACCCGCTTGTGATCGAGGCGGGCGCCCTGTACCTTAAAACTCTGGCGCCTTCGTACATTCCCTTCGGCGTCAGCTTTCTGTTCATGATTTCGCTGCGGTCGGTTGAACGGGTCAATCTTGCCATGATGAGTACGTTCATTGCCCTTTCAATCAACATGGCGGGGAATTACCTTCTGATTTTCGGCATCGGCCCCTTTCCCGCGCTGGGGGTGCAGGGCGCGGCTATTTCCACGGTGATTGCGCGTATTACCGAACTCTTTATTTTGGTGATCGCCAGCTATATCAGGAAATATCCCATGGCCGGTTCCCCCAGGGAATTCTGTTCCGCCGACGCGGCGTTTGTCGGGCGCTTTTTGCGGATCACCGCTCCCGTCATTATCAACGAGTTTATGTGGGCTCTGGGAATCAGCGTACAAAACGTTATTTTTGCCCGCACCGGTACCGACGCCATCGCCGCTTTTAACATCACCAACACCGTGTCGCAGCTTACCTGGGTGGTATTTATCGGGTTGGGAAACGGGGTGGCCGTGCTCATCGGCAAACGTATCGGAGAAGGCCGCGAGGAAACGGCGCGGGATTACGCGCGGCGCATAACTTTGTTCGCCCCCCTCCTCGCGGCGGCGCTGGCGGCGCTGCTCTTTCCCCTGTCGCGCTTTATTCCCCTGGTCTTTAACGTAAACGCCGCGGTGATTGCCTATACGTCGATGATGTTTGTTGTGCTCTGCCTGTCGTATCCTTTCCGCGCCTTTAACATGTGCCTTATCGTTGGAGTCTGCCGCGCCGGCGGCGACACCATCTTCTGCGTCCTTTTTGAAATCATATTTATGTGGTGCTATTCCCTTCCCTTTGGCGCGGCGATGGCCTACTTTTTCCGCGCGCCGGTGTGGATCATTTATCTTTGTCTTTGTACCGAAGATGTCTTTAAAATGATCTGCGGCGCCTGGCGGCTCAAATCGGACCGCTGGCTTAACAATGTCACCTAAACCCGCCCGTGAACGCTTGCGGGTAATCAAAAAAAATGGCACAGTAATGAGGCTGTTACAAAACTTCAGTTTTGGAACAGCAACCATAAAATTAGCAGTTTTGCAAGGCTGA
>JAITBL010000177.1 GCA_031283575.1 Treponema sp.
CCAGCATGGTTTTATTTTACCACGAAATATTATATTTGGCAAGCGAATAGCACAGACCAATAAAGGTCACTATTACGGTTTAGGCTCATTATTTTTGTATATCTCAAAATCAGGCTCCGCCTTTTTTAAATATATTTCTTGCTGCATCCTTTCAGGGGCAGATTCCGCTAATTTTGTATACGCTTCCCCACGAAATTTGTATATCTCCCAGTCGGATGGTTTCAATTCTATGCTTGCAGTATAATCAGCTATTGCTTCAACATATTTTTCCATATGAAAATATGTTACCCCGCGTAATTTATATGCGTCAACATATTTTGGATTTATCCTCAAAACCTGACTGGAATCATTAATTGCATCCGCATATCTACCCAGGGCAAAATAAACTGTCCCGCGTCCAAAATACGCATCAGTAGAATTAGGGTCTACTTTTAAAGCCTGGTCAAAATCCTCAAGCGCTTCCTCATATCTTTTCAGGTTAAAATATGTCATTCCACGCGCTCCATATACATCGATAAGATTTGGGTCTATCAATAACGCCCGATTAAAATCAGCAAGAGAATTAGCGTAACGGCCTAAACTGTTATTAACAAGACCGCGACGGTAATAGGTTAAAGCGTTTTTATTATTAAGCTTGAGAGAGGCGGTATAATCGAGAAGTGCTTTGTCATATTCTCCTATTCCAAAATAAACCCAGGCTCTGTTGTCATAAAATTTATATGTGGAATCATCTGCATTTATGGCCATGCTATGATCGTTAATAGCTTCTTCATATTTTCCTAATTGATACAACGCCAATGCGCGGTTATTATACGCCCACGCGAAATACGGATCTATCTCCAGCGCTTTTGTATAATCGCGTACCGACTGTTCATAATTGCCCATATCGTAATAAGTAACACCACGGAAATAGAACGATAATTTATTTTGCGGTTCAAGTATAATAGCCTGGTCAAAATTCGGGATAGCCTCTGAGTATTTTCCTAGTGTAAAATACACAACTCCCCGATTATGATGGGCAAGTGTATAGGAGGGATCAATTTTTATCGCCTGGTTAAAATAGTCAAGCGCTTTATAATAATCCCCTTCCCGGTATAGTATTTCCCCAATCTCGGTTATTTTTTCGACATTACCTGTCAATTGACTTTCCGAAACATTTTCTTTTTGGGGAATTGAATTTATCGTTTGACACCCTATGCACAGGGCTGTCAAAATAAATGCGTAAAAAACATTTTGTTTTTTCATAAAAATAAATGTCATCTCTTATCCCCCCACGGACATTTTATAAAAAAGAAACAGGCCAAGAAATTCCGGTTGAATATTTTTAAAATCCGGCCCAGAATCAAGAGGCAACGTAAGACTAAAGGATCCGTACTCAGCCACCGGCTCGTCTTCGGGTCCAGATACCGCGCCCCGTAGTAGTACAGGCCCGTCTCCGCGTCCAGTTCCTTGCCGGTAAAGCGGAACGGCGTCTTTACCGCTGTTGTACTTTACCGCCCTCTGGCCGTCCGCCCCGTAGCGGTAATTCACGCTGGCGTATTCGAGCCGCTGGATCTGCCCCAGGTAGTTGGAACGGTAGCGCATGGTCCGGGTAAAGCGCGTATCGTCGCGGCTCCTTGAGAGAAGTTGTTCCTTTCTGCCCGTATCGGCGCTTTCAAGCGCGGTTTTTCTTCCCATCCGGTCGTGTTCCACGTTCAGCGGGTTGCCCTCAAAGTTAAGGGCGGCGAACATTTCCCCCATGCCATTATAGGCATAGGCCGCGCGGGTTTGCAAGTCGGCAAAATTTCTTCCGCAAAGAAGCGGGAATGTGAAAAACAGCCTGTTCCCTCGGCCGGCTTGACATTGACACCCAGGCTCCCGCCGGACTATACTATTCCTGAATTCACTGTCAGGAACACGTGTTACGCGTTGCGTAACTTCCGGTTAACGTCTGCGGCAAAATGCCGCAGGTTTTGGAGGAAAAAAATGAAGAAAATCGTACTGGCACTCGTTATGATTGCCGCCCTGTTCTCCGCGGCCTGTAAGTCCAAGCCCGCAACCTACGAAGATGATCCCCGCTCGAAAATAGTCGGCGCCGAAGGCATTACCCGCCCCGAATGGATGAACAGGGTTCCCAAGTCCGACGACATCTATTACGTGGTCGGCGACGGCCGCGAAGCCGCGACGGACACGGTCAGAAGAAACCTTGCCCGCAGTGACGCCCTGGCCAAGCTTTCCCAGTGGAAATCCGCCGTTGTGGCCGATACGATGAAGAATTATATTGAAGAAGGCGGCACAATCGGCAATACCCAAACCCTGATGCGCTTTGAGCAGGCCACCATTACGCGGAGCACCGCCAATGTCGCGGGCTTTGATCAGGAAGAATACTGGGTTGATCCGAACGGAATCTACCATATTCTCTATTCCTATCCCAAGGCGGGGCTCAAGACCGATTTCCAGACTACCGTATCCGACTTCCAGCGCAACGAAGCCGCCGCCTTTGCCGAATTCAAGGCGAACCAGGCCTTCGAGTATCTGGAAGCCCAGCTCGACAAGCACGATAATTAATCGACTGTTGTCCGCGGCCGGGGCCGCAAAGTGAGGCTTTTATGAACAAACACATTGTCCTTGTATGTCTGGCCGCCGCGGGTCTGGCGCTGGGCTGTCACTCGGTGAAGCGGGTGGACGCCGACACCCAGATCGACCTTTCCGGTTACTGGAACGATACCGATCTGCGCCTTGCCTCGGATGCCCTTATCGAGAAGGCTTTGGCGGTTCCCGCGCTGACCACCTTCAGCCGGAGCAAAAGCAGGCTGCCGGTGATCATTGTGGGTAACTTCAAAAACGCCAGCGACGAGCACCTTGACACCTCGATACTTGCGACGAGGCTGGAAGCGTCGATTCTTAACAGCGGCAAGGCGGAATTCGTCGTCTCGGGGGATCTTCGGGATCAGATCCGCGCCGAACGTCAGGATCAGAACTCGGGGTATACCAGCGATGAAAGCGCCGCGGCGCTGGGGCGTGAAATGGGAGCGGATTATATGATGACCGGCTCCGTTAAAACGATCCTTGACCAATACAACAAAACGGCTACCAGAACCTACTTTATCACGGCGGAGCTTACCGACATTACCACCAACCGGCGTGTCTGGATCGGCGAATACAACGAGATCAAAAAAGTGATCAAGAACCCTTCGGTTAAACCCTAGGGGGACGAATGTTTTTCCCGTTGTTTACCGGAAACGGCGGGCCCCCGGGGCCTGCCGTTTTTAACAGGCGCGGCAAACCCGGCGCCGCCGCGGCTTCGGGTTTGTTTGCGCTGCTCTGCGTCCTCTTTGTTTCCTGCGCGACGGTCGATCCCTATGTGCCTGTCGATCAGCTGGTTGAAAATGAAAATTTTGCGGGCGGCGCCGCGGCCCTGGAATCCGAAAGCAAGTCAATTTACCGCGCAAAGGACAGGGTGCTCTACTGTCTCGACAAGGGAATGCTTAACCACTATGCGAAAGACTGGGGCGCTTCTTCTTCGCTGTTGCAGGAAGGGGAAAAGGCTATCGAGGCAAATTACGCGGTGAGCATTCATCAGGAATTCGAAACTTTTTTGCTTAACGACCGTTCGCGTGAATACGACGGCGAAGATTACGAAGACATTTATCTTAACGTGTTTAATGCCCTCAACTATTATCACCGCGGCAGCATGGACGAAGCCCTTGTCGAGATCCGGCGGATGAACAATAAAATAAAAAATCTTTCGGTAAAATACGGGGTGATCAACACACGGCTGCAGCAGGCGGCCCTGGGCAATAACACCCAGGTTCCGGCGAATCCCGATTCGCCGGTCAAGTTTAACGATTCGGCCCTGGCCCGTTATATGGGCATGCTCTTTTACCGCGGCGCGGGAATGTACGACGACGCCCGTATCGATCAGCGGCAGCTTAAAGTAGCCATGGCCGACGCTCCTTCCATTTACTACAATAAAGCGCCTGCGTCGGCGGACGCGGAACTGGCAATTCCCCAGGGCATGGCCCGTCTTAATGTGCTTGGTTTTACGGGACGCGCGCCGATCAAGACCGAAGAGGTAATCCGCGTTCCGCTGGGCGTCAACTGGATCAAAATTGCCCTGCCGGTAATGACCCCCCGTCCGTCGGCGATTGTCTCGGTAGAGGCTGCCCTTGATTCAGGGGAAAAGTTCACCCTGGAACTGCTGGAAGATATCAGCGCCGTGGTGAGCGAGACTTTTATCCAGCGAAAGAATGTGATCTATGCCAAATCGATCATACGCGCTTCCGTTAAGGGAACCGCGGCCGCCGTATTTACCGCGCTGGGAGAATCGGATTCAGACAACGCCGGAATATTCGCGCTTTTGGGAATCGCCGGACAGGCCTTTGCCGAAGGCAGCGAAAAGGCGGATCTCCGTGTTTCGCACTACTTTCCCGGCAAGGCCTATGTGGGGGGGATCAATGTAAAACCCGGAACCTATTCCTTTACGGTAACGTTCCGTGACGCAAATAATCAGGTGATTGCGACACAAAGGCATGAGGGCGTAACGGTAAATGCCGGCCGCCTCAATTTAACGGAGGCTGTATGTCTAAGATAAAACACTTTTCCGCAAAGACCGCGGCGCTTTCGATTTTTGCCCTGGCGCTGTTTGCCTGCGCAAGTACTCCCCGCGGCGGCGGCGCGGAACCCGGCTGGCTGAACGATCCCTACCAGGTTTATAACCGCGCCACCACCATAGCCGCGGTGGGCTACGGCTCGTCACGGGACAGCGCCGAAAAAGCGGCCTTTACCGCGCTCACCGCGATCTTCGGCCAGTCGATACAGAGCGAATCCGTCACGAGCTATTCCTACACCCAGGCCCTTGAGGCGAGCGGCGCGTCGTGGTCCGAAAATTCCGATGTGGCCCAGGCGGTAAAAACTTCGGTCAACATGGATACCCTGATAGGCGCCGAAATCAAGGATGTGTATAGAGGCGCCGACGGCACATGGTACGCGGCGGCGGCTCTCGACAAGGCGAGGGCAAGCATGATCTATTCCGACTTGATCAATCAAAACCTCGCTTCCATTGCCAATCTTGCCAATCTGTCCGCCGCCGAAAAGCAGAGCTTCGAGGGTATTCTAAAATATCACGCGGCGGCGGCGCTGGCCGACGCCAACCGGATTTTTGCCAATGTCAAAAATGTTATCAGCCCCGGCTCCATGCTGGGCGAAAACCTTAAAACCGGCGCCGATTTCAGGCTTGCCGCCGCGGAGATCGCCAAGGCGATCCCCATTGCCGTTACTGTCGAAAACGACAGGAATAACCGCGTCAAAGGCGCGTTTTCCGGCGCCCTCGCTTCCGCCGGTTTTCGTACGGGAGGTACGAATTCCCGCTATGTGCTGAGCGCCTCGGTAGTGCTGGAAGAAGCAAGCTTTGCGGGCAATCCCTACAAGTGGATACGCTATGTGGTGGATTCAGGCCTTACGGATACCTCTTCGGGCGCGGTGCTGTTCCCTTACAGCGTCAACGGAAGGGAAGGGCATAATTCGATCAGCGAGGCGCAGAACCGTTCCATTCAGGCAATAGAAAAGGACATCGGCGAAAAGTACCTTGCCGCCCTGCTGCTCTATCTTGCCCAGAGCCCGGGAAAGTGAGCGTAATTCATTCGGATGAATGGTCACTACATTGATTTCAACAAAGAGTATATAGCTTCTCTGCCCCTGTGGGCGCGGGAATTCGCCAACAAGTACGGTTCAAAAACGGCAAACCTCTATATACTGCACGGTAACATCAGGGATTATCTGCCGCACAAAAGCAACGCGGGGGAGTTTACCTTTACCCGTATTCAGGAATATATCGCCGACCGGCTTTTTGGCAATCAAAACATTATTGTGTTTTACGATCGTTCCAGCGGCGTTACCTTTCTTGACGAAACGATGGCCGCCGATTACCAGCGGATCATGTGCGGCAAATATCCCGATCTGGAAGATCCGGCCGATCTTATGTCAACTGATCCCCAGGAAAGTTTTTTTTACCTCGAAAAATATTTTCTTTCCCGCATTCCCGCTGACCGGCGCGAACGGTGCCGCATGGTTTTTATTATCGATTACGCGGAAACCGTGGCGCCGCCCGGGGATCTGGGCCGCTATTCCGAAGAAGACCGTTTTTGCCTGGTTACCCTGAGCCGCTGGGCGTCCAATCCCCTGTTTACCGACGGGGACGTTTCGATTATTTTATTGACCGAAAATCTCGCCGATATTTCGACCCGCCTGACAGGATCGCCGGCAACGGTTAAAGTGGGCGTTCCCTTTCCCGATGAAGCGGTGCGTCAAGAGTTTCTTGAATCAAAACTGCGTGAAGGTAAATTGATTCTTGACCGGGGCCTTGCCTGTCCGCAGCTTGCCGCGGTTACCAACGGCCTCAACCTGATGAATCTTGACCGGCTCATTTCGGAGAATTTTGAAATCGCCAAGGTTCTGACTTTGGAATACCTGCGCAAAAAGAAAAAAGAAATTATCGAAAACGAAGCGGCCGGCCTGCTGGAATTTTTGGAGACGGGCTTTAATCTTTCCCATGTGTCGGGCCACGAGTTTGTCAAGAAGCGTTTTAAAAACGCCGCCAAGGCGATCAAAAAAGGCCGTCTCGACGTGCTTCCCATGGGTTATCTTCTTTCCGGTCCGGTGGGAACCGGAAAGAGTTTTATAGTTACCGCCTTTGCCGGCGAAATCGGCATACCCATGGTCAAGTTCCGCAACTTCCGTTCCAAATGGCAGGGCGACACCGAATCCAACCTGGAGCGCATTCTTAACATTCTCAAGTCCATGGCGCCGGTCGCGGTGATGATCGATGAGGCCGACGCTTTTTTGGGTGATCGTGATCAGCAGGGCGACTCGGGTACCAGCAACAGGGTTTTTGCCCAGCTTGCCTCGTTTATGGGCAACACCGAATACCGGGGAAAGATCATCTGGTTCCTGATCACCTGCCGCCCCGATCTGGTGCCCATTGACTTAAAGCGCCAGGGCAGGGCCGAAGAACACCTCGCCCTTTTTTACCCCGAGACAAATACCGAGCGTGAAGATCTTTTTAATACCCTCGTGCGCAAACTCGATCTGGACATCAGGAATTTTCCCGTCAGGGATCTTTTTAACACGTTTAAGTACGAATACTCCGGCGCCGATCTGGAAGCCCTCCTTACCCGCGCCAAACTCCTCGCCGCGATGGAGGACAGGGTTTTTATCCGCAGGGAGGACATGGAAGAGGCCATGGGTGATTTTGTTCCCGCCGCCTATCCCCACGAAATCGAGCTGCAAAACCTCGTGGCTACGGTGGAGTGTACTTCCAAGGAAATGCTCCCCCCGCGCCTTCGTAAAATAAGCGGCGCGGAGCTGAGCCAAAAAATCCAGGAACTCAAGCTGCTTCTGGGGGAACGTTCCTAGCTGCCCCGGCCTGCGGCCGGATCTTGCTAGTCTTAAGGCGCGCTTTGGGATAAACTATAATCATGGCCCAAAAACGTTTTACCGTTCTGGATCTGATTGACATCGACCTCAAGGAGCATAACTCCCTGGACCTCCGCTGTATCGGGGGCCGCAAGGGCCTGGGGCGGGAAATCAACGTTGCCAACGTCAACCGGCCGGGCCTTGCCGTTATGGGTTTTTACGAAAGTTTTGCCTACGAGCGGATACAGATTTTTGGCAAGGGCGAAACGGCCGCCCTTAAAAAACTCGACGGCGAAGGCAATATCGAATCGGTAAAAAAGCTCTTTTCGTATTCCATACCCTGCTGCATTTTTACCCACGGCCTTGCGCCGGAACCTTCTTTTTTTGCCGAGGCGGAATGGGCGGAATGTCCCATACTGCAAACCCCGCTGGAAACTTCGGAATTTGTTCTGCGCCTGACGCGGATTCTTTCCAACATCTTTGCCCCGCAAAAAAGCATACACGGGGTGCTTGTCGAAGTATACGGCCTGGGCATACTGATTCTGGGCGACTCCGGCGTGGGCAAGAGCGAAACGGCCCTGGAGCTGATTGAACGGGGGCACCGGCTCGTGGCCGACGATGTCGTCGAGATTCACTGTGTCAACGGCAACATTCTTATGGGAAGCGGCGCCAACAAGATTATCGGCCACCACATGGAAATCCGGGGCCTGGGCATTATCAACGTGACCCATCTTTTTGGCGTACGGGCGATACGCGACAGCAAGCAGATTCAGCTGGTCGTACTTTTGGAAGAATGGGATTCTTCCAAAAACTACGACCGTATTGGGAGCGATGATCAGTTTATGGAATTTTTGGGCGTAAGTATTCCCCGCCTGGAAATTCCCGTTAAACCCGGCCGGAATATTCCGGTCATTATCGAAGTTGCGGCGATGAATGAACGGCTCAAAAAAATGGGTTATAATTCATCAAAGGAATTCAATCAGAATATCCTTAAGTGGATAGAAAGCGATCAGGCCCGTTCGGTATACTATGGGCCCGAAGATATTATTTGAGCCAGTTCCAAAACCCCATGGTTTTTCCACTGGCTTCGGAGTTTCTCAGTCTTAAATCCTTATGTAATAAGGATTTAAGACTTACGAAACATCCTACATTCAAGGAAGCTGTT
>JAITBL010000247.1 GCA_031283575.1 Treponema sp.
TTCCAGAGTGACTTTTACCACGGCGGAAAGTTCCATGCGGTCCCATTCAAGCAGGCCGGTAATGGAAGCGCGCTCCTGCGCCGTCACGGCGGGGAGCGCGAGGGCGAACAGCAGGACGGGGAAAGCGCGCGCCTTCATGTTTTTGTTTCCTAACGCCCGGCGGGCGTCTTGAGCGCCCTGCCGACGCTGAGCGTACCGTTAAGGCTCATATTGTTCACCTGCGCCAAAGTTTCGGGGTCGGTGTTGTAGGCCAGGGCGATCGACCAAAGGGTTTCGCCGCGCTTTACCAAATGGACGCCCGTGAAGGAAACCGAGTCCGTATCGCGGGAAGCGCCGGACGCGGTAATTTCCCTGAGGGCGGGAATAACCAGGCGTACGCCGATTTTAAGGTTCTGGGGCAGCAATCCCGGATTCTGGCTTTGGATCTGGTTCACCGAAATACCGTAACGCCGCGCAATCCCCAAAAGGGTGTCGCCGGAACGTATCGTGTGAAAGTAATACTTGATCAGCGTAAGTTCCTGATTCTTCAGTACGGCGGCAACAGCTTCGGCGTGTACCTGCGGAACCTTGATCTGGTAGTCAGGATCGGGAGGAGTGATTCCGTAGAGCAATTCCCCGTTGGCGTTTTTTAATACGTCGCCGGAAAGGCCGGCGTGTTCGGCGACGATTTTAAGGTCAACGGCGCGCCCCACCGGAATGCGGGTCCACAGGGGATCTTCGGGCCAGCACACCTGAATGCCGAAGCGCCTCGGGCGGGAAATCATATACGAAACGGCAATGAGCCGGGGGATGTACTGCATGGTTTCGTTGCGGAACGCCTTAAGGCGGCAAAGCTCCCAATAGTCGTTCGTTCCGTATTTTTTGATTGCGCGGTTCACCGTACCCAGACCCGCGTTGTAGGCCGCCAGGGCAAGCTCCCAGTTTCCCAGCGCCTTGTAATTGTCTTCAAGTTTGTCCATCGCCCCGATAGTGGACTTCCAGAAATCACGGCGTTCGTCGACCCATTCGGTGATCCGCATGTCGTAAGGGCCTATGCTGTTCCGCATAAACTGCCACAGGCCCGTAGCTCCGGCGCGGCTTACGGCGTTGACCGAATAGGCGCTTTCGATCACGGGAAGATAGATGATCTCCTGGGGAAGGCCCCTCCGTTCCGCTTCGGCGCGGATAAAACCGATATAGGGTTCGCTCCGCTTGAGGATCGTGGAAATCCAGTTCCTGCCGCCCGGGCTCGAATACTGGGCGATAGCTTTTTGGGTAAGCTCCTCGTCAAGCCCGTTAAGGGTAAGGGAAACCGGCGTTTCAATATGGGATCGGGGCGGCGTATCCTTATAACGAACCTGGCGTACCGGACGGGGAATCAGCGGATCCGGCGCGGTTTCTTCGAGCTGGTAGCTGACCAGTTCGCCGGCGCCCGCCGGCAGACAGACGCAGATCAGTACTGCGATTACAGGCAGGAAATATTTCATGTTTTACCATCCTAACACGGCTTTATTCCATTGGCAAGGGCAGGCATATCTTGTTATAGTATAAGTATGAGCCGGATACACAGAATCGCCTCACAACTGGTTTTTCTTTCGGGACTTCTTTTGATGATGCTGGGAATCGCCTTCCTCCTCGCTTCCATGACGGGCATTTCACGCTTTTCGATACTCTGGTCCTGTATGTTTGTAATTATCGGCGCGGTATGCGCGGTTTTTTCGATAAACTTCAATAAACGCTCAATTTATCTGTTCATTTCGTCGTTTTTTATCTTAATGGGACTCTTTTTATTTTTCTCTACCATGGGGATCATCCCCATCACCCTTTCCCAGGGCTGGCCCCTGCTCTCCGTATTTGCCGGTCTTGCTTTGCTGCCTCCGGGCTGGCGGCATTACCGCGCGATTCGCGTGCGTTACCTCATCCCCTCCCTGGCCTTTGTTTCCCTGGGCTGTTTTCTGCTGGCGTTTTCCTTCAAGGCGATTCCTTTCTCGTTCAGACGTTTTATGGTGAATTGGTGGCCCCTCCTCGTGGCCCTGGCGGGAATTATTCTGACGCTCCTTTCAATCAGCTCCGGCCCCCGGGACGGAGACAGGCGTCAGTGAGAAAGACGGTTTTACCGGCTGTTCTGCTTCTGCTTACCATACTCGGCTGTGTTTCAAAGCCCTCCGAAACCGCCGCGGGGGCGGAGGGTACGGCCGTATCCGGCGTCCGCGCCCTGGTGGAACAGGGAACCCCGTCCTCCCTTGTCGAGGCGCTGGAACAGATTCGCAGCCGCGCTCCGGAGACGGAACGTGTTTTTGTTCAGGTCGCGGCGTCCCTGCTTGCCGGCGTTTATCCCGACGTCCCCGTTCCCGTCCTGCCGCCCGAAGCGCCTTCCGTTTACGCGCGTATCCTCAGGGATGCTGAACGCGGAGTCTATGTCAGGCCCGCTTCTTCCTCGCAGGATTTCCTTGAGCACGTCCTTCCCTTTCTGGCGTTTTTTCACGGCGGCAAAACCGCGATACGGAACAGTCTGGCCGATCTCGACAAGGCCGCAATCCTCAACCCGAAATCGGCGCTGCCCCCGCTCCTGCGGGGCATTGCCTGTGAACGAAGCGGTGACGCGGCCGCCGCGGGGGAAGCCTTTACCCTGGCCCTCGCGCTGGGGGCCGATTACCAGGCCGAATTGGGTCTGGCGCGCCTTCAGCACAACAGCGGAGACTACGACGCCGAGCTGGGCCGCCTTGTCCGCCTGCAGAACCGCTACCCGCAGTATATTTCGATAAAGCGGCAGCTTGCTTTGGTTTACGCGCAGCGGGGGGATAACGCCCGCGCCGGCGCGCTGGCCGCCGAAGTGCTTGCGCGTAATCCCCGTGACGGCGAATTCCTTTTGCTGCACGCCCGCGTCCTTATCGATCAGGGGCTTTTTAACCAGGCGCTTGCCCCGCTGGAAGCCTACGCCCCGATCGATTCCGGCGGCCGGCAGTATCTTTTTTTGCGCGCCCGCGTACAGGCCGAAGGTTACCGGAACCCCGACGCCGCCCTGGGCTATCTGCGCACTCTGCTTCGCGCCAACGCCGGCGACGAGGAAGCGGCGGTCTACATGGCCGCCCTGCTTCTTGAATCGAACAAGGCCGAAGAAAACGCCGAAGGCCGAAGCCTTCTTTCGCGCTTCCTCAACCGCGCTTCGATTCCGCCGCCGGTCCTCGCCCTGGCCGTGGCCGATTCCGTGCGCCGTGAATCCTGGCGCGAGGCAAAGACCTATCTGGACCGGCTTCTGGTCCAGAGCCGGTCGGCGGCCAATCTGCTCAACGCCTACAAAGTGGAACGGGGACTGGGAAACAACGCCCAGGCCTTAATCTATGCCAGGGAACTCTATAACCTTGAAGGGAACAATAATGAAGAAGCGGTGAACGCCTACGTGACGGCTCTAATCGAAACCGGACGACAGAGCGACGCGGGCCGCATTATCGAACAACGGCTCGCCGCGGTGAGCGGGGGCGTGCTTAAAAGCCGCTACTATTATCTGCGCTCCCGCCTGCGTGACGGAGACGACGCGATTATGAACGATCTCCGTTCGGCGCTTTTCGAAGATCCCCGCAATGTGGACGCGCTCATCGCGATGTTTGAAATTTACCACCGCCGCCAGGATCAGCGCCGCGCCGTCTACTACCTTAAACAGGCCGTCGCCCTCGCCCCCGGCAACGCCGTACTCCGCCGTTATGAGGCGGAGTACAGAGCGGCGCTGGGGACAAGTTATTGACTTGTCCCCGCGCCGCTCTCGCGGCTTCGTTGCGCGAAGCGCAACAGCCCCTGCGGCGCGAACGTAGTGGAGCGCGCAGGGGGCCGCCGCCATGAGGCGGAGTACAGAGCGGCGCTGGGGACAAGTTATTCGCAGTATCTGGTTTAATACCCCGCGGCTTGCCGCGGCTCAAACAGGGTAACGCCTGTAAAGATTTGGTATTAAACCAGATAGAGTATTATAAATTTCCTTGCAGAACGAGCCTCCGTTCAAACCAGTGCAACGCTTAAGATACCGCACGGCTTGCCCGTGCGGAGGCTCATTAAACTTGTCCCCGCGCCGCTCTCGCGGCTTCGTTGCGCGAAGCGCAACAGCCCCTGCTGCGCGAACGCAGTGGAGCGCGCAGGGGACCGCCGCTATGAGGCGGAGTACAGAGCGGCGCTGGGGAGTCTCCGGCTTTGCTGCGGGTCATTGACATAATATGCGCTGCCGGATATTATGGTTCAAATGCAGGCAATGTTACTGGCGAAGGGCTGTTTGTTTAGATTTTCTAAAGTCCTTGATGATAATATTTACTCTCTCGATCATATATCACCTGTCGAAAGACAAAAACTTGATGCAATACAGCCGGGCGGTAGTCAATGGTTGTATTGGTCAGGAACACAGTAATGAAGAGCAAAGCTTTAGCCATATTAATAGTTGCAGGGTCGTTTATAGGTCTCTTGGCAGTACCAATTTGGGCTATGTACCGCCCTGCAAAATTATCAATACAACCTTCAGGGATAGTTCCTGGCAGAGTGACTTCTGTTAGTAGCGTCAGGGCTGTAACCAGATTTGAATACGAATATGAGGTTGATGGTAAGAAATATATTGGAACCACTTATGCTTATTTCGCAACAAGTGTTCGAAATAAAAATTCTGTCAATATAAGATATCTTACTGATGATCCAACGATAACTTATATTGAGGAATTAAGAGTTAGAGAATGTATAATTAGTATAATCGGTATAGCATGTATTCTATTTGCTTTTATCTATAATTTGCTTACATGCAAGAAAACCAGGCGCGAAGTGTCAACTAATCCAAAAATTAGTTGAGAAACACGCATTTTGGACATAACCCATGTATGTACAAAACGGTAACGGCATAAAACCGGTGGAATAAAACAGGTAACTC
>JAITBL010000078.1 GCA_031283575.1 Treponema sp.
AAGAAGACTGAAGCCAGGGACCAAGAGCTGGACTGCATGGCCATTTCTCCCAAGGCGGTCTCGGCCAGCGCGAACAGCATGCAGGCGGCTGAGCCCAGCGCCCTTGACTTGCAGACTGAGTGCAGCAGACAGAAGACTGAGGAATATGTGAGAAGCAGGAGAACCTGCGCCGTGAAAGCCGTGATTAGCGCTGTCGGGGTTATGGAGCCCAGCCCGAAGGTAAAAGTCATTCCAATGAAGCAGACGCCCAGGCGCAAGAGAATCAAGGCGAGCATTCCGCCAAAGCCCTTGGCGAGGCAATCCAGGTAGGGAAGCTTCTCGCGGGCGGCGAGATCGGCCATAAGGGCGATGGCGGGAATTTCGATCATGACGCCGGTCTTGAAATCAGGACTGTAGGCAAGGCCCCCGGCGTCCAGTTCCGCCTTGACTTCGGCAATCATCGCCGCGGCCCGGCGTATGTCGTCGATACCGCCGACCATGGGCAGCATAAGCCAGAGGCTGCCGAACGCCGAAGCGCGCAGGGCGGCGCGCAGCTGGGTTTTAAAAATATCGGGATGGCTAAAGCAGAAACGCAGCGCCCTGTTTCCCAAAAACGGATTATCCTCGCGGGGAATGTCCATGCTTTGCAGGGTTTTGTCCCCGCCTATATCGAGAGTCCGCAGGGTTACCGGACGGGAACCATAGCGTTTCAGCACTTTTTTGTAGACGTTCAGCTGCAGACGGCAAGAATTTTCATTTTTCCTCCGGAGTTGACTCCAGATTACCTTGAAACCCCGGTAATTATCAAGTAAAATCCGGCAAAACGGCTGTTTTTACAATATATTTTGAACATATACGGAGGAAATCATGCTTGTCGAACAATTTTTCGAAAAAATCGACGCCCTGATCGGGACCATAAGGGAGACCCAGTCCGAAAACATAGGGAAAGCGGCCGCTGTCATAGCGGACCGCCTCGAAAAGGGAGGCCTGCTCTATGTTTTCGGTTCCGGCCATTCCCATGTGATTGCCGAGGAAGTCTATGTCAGGGCGGGAGGCCTTATCCAGGCAAGAATCATCATGCCCCACGAACTTACCATAGATCTCGATATGGACAAATCGACTTTAATGGAACGAACCGACGGTCTGGCGGAGATTATCTTTGCCACCACGAAGATACGCAGGGACGACGTACTGATTATCGTGTCGAATTCGGGGCGGAACGCCGTGCCGGTGCAGATGGCCCTTGGCGCCAAACGGCGGGGAATTTTTACGGTTGCCCTGACCAATCTTGCTCACAGCAGGAGCGTTGAGTCCCGGGACAAGAGCGGAAAGAAGCTCTACGAATGCTGCGATCTTGTCCTTGACAGCTGCGGGCCGCGGGGGGACGCCCTGATTACGCCTCCGGGGAAAAGCTGCGCCGTGGCCCCGGTTTCCACCATCGCGGGCGCTTTGGTAATGGAAGCCATGGTCTGCGCCGTCGTCGAAAAGATGCTGGCGGACGGCTGTGAACCGCCCGTTTACCAAAGCGCCAATCTGGACGGCAACGACGACGCGAACCGGCTGAAACGCGAGCAGCTTAAGGAAAAATTTCCCGAATTGCGGGAAGTGTTCTCGGTATTTTAAAATATTTTAAAATATATTTTGAAAAAACAGCGGGCCGGCGCTCCCGGCACGGTCAAAACGAAAGTTTTTTGCCGAAAAACCGGTTTCGTTTGACAAAGCCGCCCGATGTGGTATACTGATTTTGGACTGCCGATTTGGGTTTTTGAGCCAAAACGGTTGAATCCGTCAGATTTTAGTACAAGGAGAAGTGAAAATGAGTCCAGTATTACTCGCATTACTGCTGGCCGTATTCACCGGCGCTTCGATTGTTGTCCTCAGTTTGGGTGTCAACATCTGGGCGCCGTTGCTTTATGGTCTGGTGGCCGGTATTGTGACCGCGAATATCGATCTCGGTCTGAAAATCGGCGCAAGCTGCGCTCTCATGTCTATCGGGTTCTACACCTATGGCGGCGCTACCATGCCCGACTACAGTATAGGCGCGGTTTTCGGCGTTTTTTTGGCGCGGACCGTCGTGGCCGCGGGAGGCAGCATCCAGGAGGCAACCGATCAGGCGCTCATAGTTGCTTCCGCCATCGCCCTTCTTATGTCCCTGTTCGACATCCTCGGGCGGGCTTCGACAACGGTTTTCCAGCACGGCGGCGATAACGCGCTGGCCAAGCGAAACCTCGCCTCGTTCCAGCGCTGGCATCTGGCGGGAACGATTCCCTGGTTCCTCAGCCGCGCCATTCCCGTATTTATCGGGATGCTTTTTATCGACAAGTACCAGGTCGTGGTCGAGGCTATCCAGGATTTTGAACAGCTTAAAAACGGCCTCGGCGTGGTGGGTTCGGCCCTTCCCGCGGTCGGCTTTGCCCTGCTGCTTTCCTACATGGACATCAAGACCTATTGGCCCTATATGCTGATTGGCTACGTGCTCTTCGCGTTCCTCGGCGTATCCACGGTCGGGCTCGCCATTATCGGTGTGGCCGCGGCGGGGCTCTATATGAAGAGCAAGAAAGATCTTGCCCGGGGAGGAGCGGTATAATGGCTAAAACCAATACGAAAGTTTCAGAAAAAGGCCTTAAACGGGCCGCGACACGGCATAACTGGACCCTCCAGTGGTGCTGGAACTATGAGCGTATGCAGGCTTCCGGCTTTGCGTACTCACTGGTGCCGGTCATGCAGGAACTCTACACGACCGAAGAGGAGATCTGCGAAAACCTCGAGCGGAACATGCAGTTCTATAACAGCCACCCGGGCACCAGCGCGATAATTTTCGGCGCTTCGGTCGCGCTGGAAGAACAGTATCAGAGCGATACCTCGGACAGTATCAAGGCGGCCCTTATGGGTCCCATGGCCAGTATCGGCGATACATTGCAGGGTTCGCTGGTCCAGCCCTTCGCCTATCTTATTTCGGCGGCGCTGGCGATTGGGCCGTACCCTGGAAACCTGCTCTCGATTCCGGTGCTGCTTATTCCCTTCCTTATTTACTTCTGGGCCCGCTGGCCCTTCTTCTGGTGGGGCTACAGGCAGTCGACAAAGATCATCGAGGATATCAGCGGACAGAGTGACTTTAACCTGCTCCGCGACGCCGCGCAGGTTTTGGGGCTGACCGTCATCGGGGGCTTTATCCCGAGTATGCTGGCAGGGCTCAGCTTCAAGATAAAGTATGTCCAGCTGCTTGACGGTATACCGGTAGGCGATCCGTTTGATCTCCAGGTCCTGCTTAACGGAATTTTGCCGTATCTTTTGCCGATCGCGCTGGTGGCGTTCTGCTACTGGATGCTCAAGAACCGCCGTCTTACGCCGGTCAAGGTGATTGGTATTGTAGCCGTTATTACGTTTGTGCTTGGCTTTGCGGGGTGGCTGTAAGCCTATGGTCGGCATCGTTTTAATCAGCCATGGCGATCTTGCCAAGGGGATTGTCTCGTCCGCTTCGATGCTGGTTCCCCAGCTGGATAACGTGACGAGCCTTACCCTGTGGCCCGAAGACAATCCCGACGAATTTCAGCAAAAGCTGGAGGCGGCGGTAAAGCAGGCTGACACCGGAGACGGCGTGTTTATTCTGGCGGATATGCTGGGGGGAACCCCGGCGAACCGCGCGATGTATACGCTGGGCGAGAAGGTGCGGATGATGACGGGCCTTTCGCTTCCCATGCTCTATTCGCTGCTTACCATACGCGAAGAAACGGCGGATCTGGAACGGCTTGCGAAGGATGTGATGGCCGAGGCAAAAGAAGCCATGGTTGATGTCAACGAAATGATGAAGAGCGGGGGTTAACATCCATGATTACGCATTTACGGATCGACAACCGTCTGATCCACGGTCAAGTGGCGGTCGCCTGGCTCAAGTATATAGGCGCAAAGGCAATCATTGTCTGTAACGACAAAGTTGCCGTCGACAAGATACAGAAGATGGCCCTGCCCATGGCGGCAAGGGGTTCCAACGTACTGGTATTTTCCATTGCCGAAACCCTTCAGTACGAAAAGGAACATCCTGACGAACCGATCTTTATCATTGCCAAATTTCCCGCCGACGCCCTGGCCATACTCAGGGCCGGGGTAAAGGTAAAGGAAATTAACGTGGGCAACGCGGCGTGTATACCGGGAACCAAGTATGTCATGGTAACCAAATCAATTGCCGCCACCAAAGAGGACGCGGAGATGTACAACGAGATCGCGGGCCTTAACGGCGGCAAGCTGACCAGCCAGATCATGCCCCACAACGAAACCACTGATTTTATCGCGGCCCTGAAAAAAGCAAAGCTTCTTTCATAGGGCGTTTTTACGCGCTGCGGCGCTGTACGACAGGCTTTTCGTTTTTCGTCCCTGTCTTTGGGGCGGGAAACGGAAAGCCTGTAATTTTTCAGGAAACAGTATGCAGGTACTGATCGCGCGGACCCTTAACAAAATACTGCTCCTCTTTGGGGCGGTCATCATCATACTCTTTGCCGGAATCTTTGCGGCGCGTCAGTATTTTCCCGAATACGCCCGCTGGTACCTTCTCGCCTTTGTGATCATCTCCATCGCGCTGGCCGTCATATTCCGGTATCTGGAAGAGAACTGGGACAAAAACATCGTTACCAAAATGGCAAAGGCGGGCAAGATCGCCCTGGTAAGCATCAGGGGCGGAAAGCGCCTTATGAAAATACGGGATACTTTTTTTCGCAGTTACTGGATCTATGAACTTGAGGGCGATCTCTATAACGGTGGGCACGAAAAGCTTGTTAAGACTTTTCAGGAAAAGATGAATATTAACATGAACGATATTCCGCAGGGTTCGGTTTATGTTACCTATGATGAAGTAAATCCCCGGCAGATCTTTATTATTCCCAATGCCCTTATCGGGAATCTGCCCGCTCTTATCCCCCTTGTGCGGGATTATGAAAACGACAAAAATTTACCGGTAAAATACCTTGACGCGCATTACAACAGGGGCATGGTTTTACAGACCTTTCGTTCCGCCGTTGAAAAATACAGGAACCGGACAGGGGACACGGAAAAATGACCATAGGAACCGTAGGCACCAACTTTATCGTTGACCGTTTTATCGAAGCCGCCCGCGGGGCCGGCGCCGCTGTAAGCGCCGTCTATTCGCGAAACGGCGAAACGGCGCGGGCCTTTGCCGGTAAACACGGCGTTAAAGCCTGGTACGATGACCGCGCCGCTTTTTTAAACAGCGCCCCTGATTTTATCTATGTGGCGGCCCCCAATTCACTTCACTATGAGTGGAGCAGGGATGCCCTGAACGCGGGCCGCAATGTTATCTGCGAAAAGCCCTTTGTTTCTACCGCCGCGGAGCTGGAAAAGCTTGTCGAACTCGCAAAAAAACAAAAGCGCTTTTTGTTCGAGGCCCTTACCGTTCCCCATTTGCCGAACTTCAAGCTGATCAGGGAAAAGCTTCCCCTCCTGGGAAAAATCCGTTTTGTGCAGCTTAACTTTTCGCAGCATTCAAGCCGTTACGGCGCTTTTCTGGAGGGGAAAAATCCCAATCTTTTTAATCCCGAATTTTCCGGCGGCGCCCTGATGGATTTGAACTATTACAATCTCTGTTTTATTCAGCGCCTTTTTGGAATGCCGGAAGAGATCAGATACTTTGCCAACAAGGCCGGCAACGGCGTGGATCTTTCGGGCATTCTTGTACTGCGCTATGACGGTTTTATCGCCACCGCGGCGGCGACCAAGGACAGCGACGGTAAAAATTTTGTCCAGATTCAGGGCGAAGCGGGTTTTATCTACGCGGCCTCAACTTCGAGCAATTTAAGCGGAGGCTTTATACTCCGTACCGGAAGCGAAAAAACGCCCGACGGTGAAACATATAACGCGCAGGATTACGAAAATGTTCTCCGCTACGAAGCCGCTGATTTTGCGGCCGCCTTTGCGGCCGGAGATCCGCGCGTCTGCGAGGCGCCCCTCGCGGACGCCCTTTGCGCGGCCCGTCTTATGGACGGGGCCCGCAAAGACGCCGGCATCGTATTTCCCGCCGACGGCCCCGCGGGCAACAGGTAGAATGATGCGGGCCGGTTTTTCCCGGCGGGATATAACGCCGCCCGATACGCTTGTCGCGTCGGGCGGCGTTCCGTTGGCGGGCTACGGAGTAACGCGCGCCGCCGCCGGTGTACACGATCGCCTGTACGCGCGGGCCCTCGCGTTGTCGCCGGTAAAGGGCCGCGCGTCCGGCGTAGTCGTCCTGCTCGTCCTTGACGCGCTTTATCTTGACGGCCTATGCATGGACGCGATTTACCGCGGCGTCGCCGCTTTCGGCCTGACGCCGGATCAGCTTCTTGTAAACTGCATTCATACCCATTCGTCTTTCGGCGGCATCTTTGACGCTTCCAAAGGCGTTAACCGCGCCATGACGGCGCTTCTTGGCGCGGCAACGCCCGCTCTGGTCGATCTGCTGGTATCGGAATCGCTCGCGGCAATTAAAGAGGCGATAGGTAACGCGGAAAACGCGCCGGAGGCCTCGCTTCGCGCCGCCCGGGGAGAACTCGAAGGACTGGGAAGCAACCGCCATGATCCAAAAATTGAAAGCGACGGGCGCATTCTGGCCCTGGAATTGATCTGCGGCGGCCGTAAAATACTGCTTTACAATTTGAGCTGCCACCCCACCGTGATGAACGCGGACAACCTCTTTTTAAGCGCCGATTTTCCGGGCGCCGCCGCGGCGGAACTGGAAAGGGATTTTGACGGGGTGATTTTTATCAACGGCGCCGCGGGAGACATGAGCACCCGTTTTACCCGCCGCGAAAGTTATTTTACCGAATGTGCCCGTTACGGAAAAATCATGGCGGAGCGCGCCGGCGCGCTCCTGCAAAACGCCCCCGAGCGAACGCTGGAGACGGCAAGCCTTGACTATCACACCCTGAGCCTCAGGGCCGCCGCCGTTCCCGGCGAAAAAACGGCGTGCGCCGGACTGGACGGCGCGCTGCAAAATCTGGAAGCGCTTAAGGCCGAAAACGCCGGCGCGCAAAAAATCCGCGTGGCCGAATCCCTTGTTGAAGGCGCGCGGATGAACCTGTTACGGGCGCGTTATGGCGGGGACGAAGCGGAATTGGTCAACGTCCGTACCGGTATAGTGCGGATCAACGACATAACCGCGCTCTGCGTTCCTTTCGAGCTTTTTTCAACTTTGGCGCTGCCCCTGATACGGAAGACAAACTGCGCGGTCTTCGGTTATGCCAATGAGTATCAAGGCTACCTTGCGGACAGCGCCGCACATGACAACGGGGATTACGAGGCGCTGTCTTCCCGTTTTGCGCGGGGCGAAGGCGAAAAATACATTACAGCGCTGCGAAATTGTTTTCCTGCAAAAACGCCTTGACCTCGGCCGCCGCCGTCTCTTCGTCTTCGCCCGAAAAAGTCATCATCATTTCCTGGCCCTGTTTGAGGGTCAGGGCCATAACGCCTATGATGCGCTTGGCGTTGACCATTTTGGCGGGGGTGCCCAGCTGTACATCGCTTTTGAATTTCGCGGCCATTTTTACCAGCAGTCCGGCCGGACGGGCGTGCAGTCCGAGTTCATCGTTAATCAGGTATTTTTGTTCGATCAAGTTGATTCCTCCAAATCGTTTTCTTTGTCAATCCCCTACAGGTTGCAAATACTAAACAGATCGTTAAGATATTTAACCACAAAAAAGTAGACCGCTGCGCGGTCAATCAGAAAGCACAAAGGAAAAACAAAGCCTGAAAAGCTCTCACCTTTGCGCGCCTTTGTGTTCTTCCTTCGTGGTTCATATTCTTCCGTGGTTCATATTTTTCTTCCTCTCTATCCGGTCGTTCATGTTCTCAGGGCAGTTCCCGGATACGTTTGCGCAGGCCCAAAATAAAAGCGGGAGAGACGGAAAGTTCGTCGTAGCCCCACTCGATAAAACGCGGCGTCATTTCGCTGTCGGCGGCAAGCTCGCCGCAGATTCCCGCCCAGATTCCCGCCTTG
>JAITBL010000090.1 GCA_031283575.1 Treponema sp.
CGCCCTGTATTGCCGCGGCAATTCTTACCGACAAGCCGGTTATTCTGCGCAACATTCCCGACATAGAGGACGTGCAGGTTATGCTTGAAGTGTACCAGTCCTTTGGGGGCCGCGTTGAACGGCTTGGCCGCAATGAATGGAAGCTGACGCTGGGCGATATAAAAACATCGCGGGTACCCGCCGGCGCGGCAAAGAAAATCCGCGCTTCAATTCTGTTCGCGGGCCCGCTTTTGGCGCGTACCGGCAAGGCGGTGCTGCCGCCCCCGGGCGGGGACGTGATAGGAAGACGCCGCCTTGACACTCATTTTCTTGCCCTTACCGAGCTGGGCGCCGCGGTAAGCACCAGGCGCGAGTTTATTTTTAGCGCCAAAAAACTTAAAGGCGCCGATTTGTTTTTGGATGAAACTTCGGTTACCGCTACCGAAAACGCCGTCATGGCGGCGGTTCTGGCCGAGGGCAGAACGATCATCACCAACGCCGCCAGCGAACCCCACGTGCAGGATCTCTGCCGCATGCTGCGTTCCATGGGCGCCGTTATCGAAGGGATAGGTTCCAACATCCTCACCATCACCGGCGTTAAAAAACTCGACAGCTGCGATTATGAAATCGGCGCGGACTACATGGAAGTCGGCTCTTTTATCGGGCTTACCGCGGCAACCGGCGGGGAACTGATCATCAAAGGGCCCCGGCCCGGCGATCTGCGCCCGGCCAAAATGGCCTTTGGCAAACTGGGCATTGTGTGGGAACACGAAGGAACCACGCTGCGGGTTCCCAAAAATCAGGCGATGAAAGTGAATCAGGATCTGGGCGGCATGATCCCCAAAATCGACGACGCTCCCTGGCCCGGCTTTCCGCCCGATTTAACCAGCATCATCATTGTCACCGCAACCCAGGTCGCGGGAACCGTTCTGGTTTACGAAAAAATGTTTGAGTCGCGCATGTTTTTTGTGGACAAGCTGATCGGCATGGGAGCGCGCATCGTGCTGTGCGATCCGCACCGCGCGGTAATTTCCGGCCCGGCAAAACTTGCCGGTTCGGAGCTGACCAGTCCCGATGTGCGGGCCGGCATGGCCATGGTGATCGCCGCGATGTGCGCAAAAGGTTCCAGCGTTATCCGCAATGTGTACCAGATTGAACGCGGCTACGAAAATCTGGTGGAACGGCTTTCTTCCCTTGGCGGCAGGATCAGGGCCGTGGACGAAAGCGCCGGACAGACGCCCGCCTAGAAACCGAGCGCCTGTCCGATCAGAATCACCTTGATTCGTCCCGCCGGTTTACACAGGCGCGTAATGGCAATAAACGAACAGACTGAATCGGGGCTCTTGCAGTCCGCGCAGGAACCGGAAAGCTGGCAGGGCGTTTTGAGCACGGGAAAACGCTGCACATTAAGGGGCGCCGCGATGGTTCGGGCGCGGGCCACCGCGTCGTCGAGGGTTTTTGCCACCTTGTTAATGCCGGCAATTAAAATCACCTGACGCGGACCAAAGATCGTCGCCGCCACACGATTGCCGTTGCCGTCAATGTTGACAATTTGGCCGTCTTCGCTCAGGCCGTTAATGCCGGCGATATAAGTATCGCAGAGCAGGGCCTGACGGGCGATTTCGTTTTTTTCTTCGGGTTTTGCCGTATCGCGGTTAAGCGTTTTGTTGCCCCGCTCTTCAATCAGCGAAAGCACCTTCAATTCTTTTGCCGTCATTGAGCCGCCCCAGGAAACGACATGATCGCGGGGAACAAGCGAAAGTATCTTTTCATTCGCCGCCTCAACGCCGTCAAAGTACCACGCGTCAAAGTGCCGCTCGGTCAACGCCTTGACAACCCGCGGCCCCAGCTTTGACGCGCGCAAATCAAGAAATTCTTTTTCAACTGCCATGATTTCTCTCCATCCGCCGCGTAGAGCGTTTCTTTCAACATTCTCCGGCGTTTGCCGGGGATTCCGGTTATAATCGTTTGTCAGGCGGCGAATTGGGCAATTCACTGCCTGACAAACTCAAACCTGTGGGGTATAGTATAAAAGACAATGCACAAACGTGTACAGGCGTCTTCCGCGCGAAAAACAGCCATACTGGCCAATGCGGCCTGTGTTCTCTTTTGGGGTTTTTCTTTTATTTCGATCAAGATAGCGGTGCGCGTTTTTCCTCCGATGACGCTGGGGGCGCTGCGCTTTGCCATCGCGATCATCATTCTGGGCGCGGTAAAACGTATACGCAATCCCCGCGAAACGCTCGCGCCGCGTGACATTCCCCTGCTCGCCCTGTCGGGAATTTCCGGCGTTACCCTGTACTTCTTTTGCGAGAACAACGGCGTTGCCCTGGTGAGCGCTTCGGAAGCTTCGATCATCATCGGCGCCATTCCCGTCCTTACCATGTTTGTTGAATGGATCGCGGAAAAGCGGCGGCGGAACGCCGGTGCGCCGGCGTTTAAAGCGCGGTCGTGGCTGGGCGTACTGCTTTCGCTGGCGGGCGTGGCGCTGGTTGCCGGCGTTTCCATCACCCTTTCGGGAAACGCCGCGGGCTATCTTTTTATGGGAGGCGCCGCGTTAAGCTGGGTAGCTTACGGCTTTTTAACCAAACCGCTTTTTATACGGCACTCGCGATCCTTTATTGTGTTTTGGCAAAATTTATTCGGCTTTCTGGGATTTATTCCTTTTGCCCTTACGGAATTTTCCCGCTGGGGAAATCCCGCGCCGGGCGTCGTGCTTCATGTACTTTTTCTCGCGATCTGCTGTTCCGCCCTCGGCTACCTTTTTTACGCCCATGCCCTTAACGTGCTGGGCGTTTCAATTTCTTCGGTGTTCGTAAACCTTATTCCCGTAGTGGCCGTGGCGGCCGCGTTTGTCATTTTGGGTGAACGGCTTGCCCCGCTCCAGTGGGGAGGCGCCGCCCTGGTCCTGGCGGGAGTGTATTTAACGGTGATGCCATGAAGATTCACGGAACAGGCTGCGGTATTGTCGACTGCATCTACACCAACGAAGACTTTAGCGGTCCCTCCTATCGGGCGGCGCTCTCGAAAAAGAGCGGCGACGGCGGACTGGGTTACGGCACACTGGTTTTTTCCGACGCGCTCGAAGCGTTTACCGGCAGGAACTATGACGACGCGCTTGCGGAACTTACCGGCGGCAAAAAACCTTCCGTCATGAATTTGGGCGGACCCTCTCTGGTCTCGCTGATCCACGCCGCTCAATCACTTGCCGCTTTGTCCGGCGCGTATCAGGTCCGCTTTTTCGGCGTGCGCGGCAATGACGACGCGGGAAATTTTTTTGAGGAAAAACTCCGCCTCCTTCCCCTTGCGGCGTCGCTGCTTCCCAAAAACGCCCCTCATTCGCGGACCGACGCCCTCTCCGATCCGCGCTGGGAAAACGGCGCGGGCGAGCGATCTTTTGTATACCGCAAGGGCGCTTCCGAGTTGTTTACCCCGGATGATTTGGACGGCGCTTTTTTTGACGCCGACGTCATTGCCTTTGGCGGAACCGCGCTTACCCCGCAGCTTCACGCGCGGCTTACCGAACTGCTTAAACGGGCAAAACAAAAAGCCGTTACCATCGTAAACCTTGTTTACGATTTTGGCGGCGAAGCGGCCGCCCCCGGCCAAAAGTGGAAGCTTGGCGCAAACGACGACGCCTACCCTTACATTGATTTGCTTTTGGCCGATCAGGAAGAAGCGGTAAAAACTTCGGGCAGGAAAAACGCCGGTAAAGCGGCGGAATGGTTTCTTGAACAGGGCTGCGGCGCGGCGGCCATTACCCGCGGTAAAGAGCCGGTGATCTTTGCCGCCAACGAGGGCCTCTTCCGCAAAACAAAACCGGCGCGTCTGCCCGTATGCGAGGCCGTCGGCAGGGAACTGGCGGAACACCCCGAACGCCGCGGCGACACCACCGGCTGCGGCGATAACTTTACCGGCGCCCTGATCGGCGCGCTTTCACAGGCGCTTGCCGAGGGCGGCCGCGGCGGCATCGATCTGCGCTCCCTCATTCCCTGCGCAGTCGCCGCGGGCGGCTTTGCCTGTTTTTACGCGGGCGGCGTTTACTACGAACAGGCGGCCGGAGAAAAGCGCCGGCTGCTGGCGCGGTATCTTGAGGCCTACCAGCGGCAAATCAACAACCCCGCCGCAAGCGGCTAAACTTGACCCACAAATCAAGATCTGATTACAATAATCAAGAATTAGGAACCACAAGATCGAAGGCGCACGAAGGAAGGAGGAATGGTTAGAGAACGACTCTCAACACCTTAAAACCGGAGTGCACAATCTAACACATTTTTGGCGAGTCGTTCTTATTCGCGGGTAATCATCTTGCTTTCCTTTGTGCTTTCTGATTGACCGCGTAGCGGTCTACCTTTCCGCGCCTTTGTGGTTTTTTATATTCAATTTGTATCTAAGGTATTTGACTCAGGGTCCATACCTTGGTTCCGCCCCAATCGCCCGGCGTTAAGCCCAGAGGCTTTCCGGATACACTCCCGCGGCGGTCAATTCCGCGATGCGCTTAAGGGCCGCTTCGCGATCTTCCCGGTAGGTAACGCCAAACCAGGGCGCGTCGGCTTCGAGCACTTTGATCTTGAGCAGCCTGTTTTTGATGAACCAGTCCGCCGCCATGGGCAGGTAACATTCCGACTTGACTTCCTTTCCCGATTTTGCCAGGAAATCGTCAAAGTAACGCCGCAGGTCTTTGAAGATCGAAGCGGGAAAACCCCAAAAGTTCATCGACACCGGAGTATCGTCGTCCAGAAATTGTTTTGCGCCGCCGGAGGTATTGTAAATTTTTCCGTCCCCTTCACGGGCGATGGCGGTCAGTTCATCCACCGAAACAAGATAAGCGTCCTGCACTTCGCAGACTCCCCGCGTTACCGTTCCCATGGGGCTGAGGGTTTTTTTAAGCTGATACGGAACGATTGCGCCTTCGCTTACCGCGCCGGCCGAAAGATACGGCGCCATGACCGCAAAGGCCTCGCTCCCATAGAAGTCGTCGGCATTGATGATACAAAAAGGCGCGTCGATCTTTTCCTGCGCGCAGAGCAGGGCGTGGGCGGTTCCCCAGGGTTTTACGCGTCCCGCCCCGCGGGATTCCCTCACAAGATCGCCGGGAATAAGACTGTCCAGTTCCTGAAACACGACTTCGCAGGGAAACTTTTTTTCAATGCGTCCAAGAACGATTTCGCGAAAATCTTTTTCGATATCGCGGCGGATAATAAACACCGCCTTTCCAAAACCGGAACGCCGCGCGTCAAAAACCGAATAGTCCAAAAGCACTTCGCCCGACTTTCCGATCTTGTCCATCTGCTTGAGTCCGCCATAACGGCTTCCCATTCCCGCCGCCAGCACTACAATGATTGGTTTCGCCATCTTGTCTTCCTTTTCAATCTTTCAATGTTACTCTGGGTTTAATCTGAATCATGGGCCGAATGTCGAGTTTATATTGGGCGCATTCGGCGCTGCGCGCCGAACCGGGCTTTCCGGGGCTCCGCTGCCGCTCCGGCCCCGGCGCTGCGCGCCGTGGCTGCTCCGCACCCCTCCAATCCCTTGCGCATTTTGGCTATCGGCCGCCTGTAGTTGGCAAAAGGGCCCTGAGGCTTTTATTGCGGACAGTGGCATTCTCGGGGCCCACGCCGTGTTGTATTATCGGCCGCGCCACGCTCGCCGGCTCGCGTGCTGTAGTTGGCAAAAGGGCCCCGTTACTTTTGTTGCGGACAGGGACATTCTCGGGGCCCACGCCATGCCGCAGTTGTCGGCCGCCCGCGCTCGCTGGCTCGCGCGCTTCAGTTGGCAAAAGGGCCCTTGCAACTTTT
>JAITBL010000137.1 GCA_031283575.1 Treponema sp.
GGTTATATATGCGATAGAAGATGAAAAAGTAGTATACATTTCATTCAGATTCCATTATGATGAAAAATAAGAAGTGCGGTTTTTAGAAAAAGGAATATCCTTTCAATTGCTATGGCAATATTTCTCCGCTGAATACTCTTGCGAAAAGCGTATTCTTTGAATACAGGAAATAGTTGTGATTATAAGTGCAAGTAGAAGAACGGACATCCCTGCGTATTACTCAGATTGGCTTCTTAATAGAATAAAGGAACGTTATGTTTATGTAAGAAATCCAATGAATATACATCAAATCAGTAAAATCAGTCTTAGTCCAGATGTCGTTGACTGTATTGTGTTTTGGAGCAAAAATCCAAGACCATTGCTTGATAAACTTCAATTTTTGAATGAATATGCCTATTATTTCCAATTTACACTTAATCCCTATGATAAGGATATGGAGGTACAGCTTCCTTGTAAGCATAAAATACTTGAAACATTTAAGAAATTGTCCGACATGATTAGTCCGTCAAGAATTATTTGGCGGTATGATCCTGTTTTACTTAATAAAAAGTATACTATTTCTTTCCATATCGACAAATTTTTCGAATACGCTATGAAATTGAAAGGATATACTGAAAAAGTAACGTTTAGCTTTATTGATTTTTATAAAAAAATTACGGAAAATATCAGATTTGCCGAAATAGGCGAAATAACATATGAAGAAAAAAATATCATTGCCGATAATTTTTCACGAATTGCGAAAGAAAGCAATCTTATTATAGATACTTGTGCAGAGGACATTGACCTTTCAAAATATAATATATCACATGCCAGATGTATTGATGATAGATTGATAGCGAAAATAATAGGGTATAATTTTGTTGCGGAAAAAGACAAGAACCAACGCCTTGAATGTGGCTGTGTTGGAAGTATTGATATTGGAGAATATAATTCTTGTTCCAATGGCTGTGTTTATTGTTATGCAAATTACAGCCAAAATGTTGTTAGAACTAATTTTAAAAAGCACAACAAATTTTCACCTTTGTTAATCGGAGAAACCAATGAAAGTGATATCATTATTGAAAGAAAAGTATTAAGTAACAATACATTGCAGAAAGAACTTTTTTAAAAACAATTTTCATAACTTTGTATCTGCGGGTCAAGTGTACAGGGTTAATTCCTGAAAAGGCTAAATTTCGCGAACTTGTGCCACTTGCCGGTATTGCGCTTTCCTTCCTCACGGAGGATTTTAAAGATATGGGCCGCGAAGGCTTCGTTTTCGCCGGCGTCCGAGGTAGTAAAGCCCGTCACTTCGTAGGGACTGTGGACGGACGCGACAAGGAGGCCCTGGGCCAGGGCGCGAAAGGATGAAACGGCGGCGTTTCCCAAAAGATCCGGCGCGGCGCCGGCCTCGGCGAATTCGGGCGCCGCGGGAGCGACAAGGCTGAGCGAACCGGAAGCGCGGGACCTGAAATAGGCGCAGAGTTCCTTTACCAAAAAAAACCAGCCCTTGATGTTGTTGTCTGTATAGCGATCCAGCGCGGCGGGAGCGAGGGCCTCGGGAAGGCCGCGGCAGGCGGGGGGTGAGCAGACAAGAATGGCGCGGTCAAGCCCGTTCATTTTATTGCCCGCTTCCAGTATCAGCGTGCGGGCCGAAATGGGGCTTGCCGGATTCCACTCCAGATTGATGCGGCCCGCGGCGTTTTCGGGGGAATGTTCCCCCGACGGGATGAGGGCGGCGGCGAGCTTTCCCCCTTGCCGCGCGGCTTCCACGGCAAGGGCGTTAAACAGGGGTGATTCGTTTCCGGCGATGAGCAGACTCATAACGACAGTATACCGTAAATTTTGAGTTTGTTCAGTATGGTTTTGCGGGTAATCCCCAGTTCCGCGGCGGCTTTGGTTCGGTTGCCGCCGCAGCGTTCCAAAGCGGCCACTATCGTACGCTTTTCGATTTCGGCCAAACTTTCGTGTCCGCCCCGCAAATCCGGGTGCGCTGTTTTTACTGCCGCCGCGCCGGTTTCCGCGGCTGCCGGCGCGGATACCGTTCTCTCCGTCAGGGCCTCGTGAATGTCGATGTCCTTTTCCGCAATAACGCCGTTTTCACAAAAAATAAGGGCGCGTTCCAGAATGTTTTCCAGTTCACGCACATTGCCGGGGAAAGTATAGGCGCGGAGTTTTTCGAGCGCCGTTTTTTCCAGAACGGGAACGGCGCGGCCCATGCGGGAACAAAGTTTGTCCAAAAGAAATTCGGCAAGCAGGGGAATGTCTTCGCCGCGCTCCCGAAGCGGCGGCAGCGAGATACGGAACACATTAAGGCGGTAGTAAAGGTCTTCGCGAAATTTGCCTTCCCTGACGAGCGCTTCCACATTACGGTTGGTAGCGCTGATAATCCGCGCGTTTACCGGTATGTCGGTAATGCCCCCAAGACGGCGTATCTTTCGTTCCTGCAAAACCCTCAGCAGTTTAACCTGCAAAGGCATGGACATTTCGCCAATTTCGTCGAGAAAAATGGCGCCGCTTCCCGCCAATTCAAAAAGGCCCTGCCTGCGTCCCGCAGCGCCGGTAAAAGAACCTTTCTCGTGGCCGAAGAGTTCACTTTCCATAAGCGATTCGTGTATGCCGCCGATGTTCACCGCGGCAAAAGGTTCCGAAGCGTTTGGCCCCCGCCGGTGAATTTCACGGGCGGCAATTTCTTTGCCTGTTCCACTTTCACCGGTGATCAGCACCGTTACGCCGGAGAGCGAAAGTTTATCGATTTGGGATGAAAGTTTCCGCATGGCCGCGCTTGTTCCGATCATTCCGTTAACGCCGGCCCTGCGGAAAACGGCGGAACGGCTTTCCGTTTCAAGTACATTTTCGCGGCGCCTGTTTTCGACCAGCGCGCGGAGCCGGAACACCAACTCCGCGGGATCCACCGGTTTTACCAGGTAATCTTTTGCCCCCGTTTTGAGGGCCTTCACGGCGTCTTCGATCTGGCCGTGGGCGGAAATCATAATCACCGGTACGGGAAAGCCTTTTTCCAAAATCGCCTCAAGCAGATCCTGCCCGCTCATGCCGCCCAGACGCAGGTCGAGTATCGCCGCGTCGTAGGGGTCCGTTTCCAAAAGGCCCAGCGCCGCTTCGGCGGACGGCGCGGCAGCCGAATCAATGCCCTCAAGGCCAAGATACTTTTTGAGGGATTCGCGTATGTTTTTTTCGTCATCAACTATCAGGACGCGCATGGCAATTCAATCCTTATCAGAACGCCGCCGCCCTCGCGCCGCTGCGCGCTGATGTTTCCGCCGGCGGCCTCGACAAAGCGGCGGCTGATCGCGAGCCCTATACCGGTACCGGTACTTTTGCTGGTAAAAAAGGGATCGAAGACCCGCTCCAGATTTTCCCGCGCTATGCCGCGGCCGCGATCGCGAAGGGTGAGTATACAGCGCTCGCCTTCGCGGCGCAGATCCGCTTTTATTTCACCGGAAGAACTTCCCGATTCCATGGCGTTGCGGATAATGTTTTCAAAAACCGAACGGACCCGCTCGCCGTCCATTACCACGATGACCGGCGCGGCCGCATCGTCCAACAGGCCGCCGCCGCAGAGACGCCGGGCACATTCATTAAATACCTTTGCCAGATCCAGCTCTTCGCGGTTGCCCGCGGCGTCACGCAAAAAATCGTTGACGCGATAGCTGAGTTTTTCCAGGCGATCCACTTCTTCTTCGATGCGATCAATTTCTTCGGCGCCCTGTTCATTTTTTTGTTTTTTAAGAATGGCCGTTTGCAGTTTTATTGAATGAAGGGGATTTTTGATTTCGTGCGCGAGGGTTCCCGCCGCGGTGCCCAGTACCACGAGGTTTTGCTGTTCCTCAATACGCTCGCGGTATTCAAGGGTACGCAGATAAAGGCGGCGCACGGTAAAAACAAGCAGGAGCAGGGCCGCCGCGCTCAGGGGGTAGAGTATGTCGGTGATTGTTATCGTACGCCAATAGACGGGATGGCGGATGTCGATGTAGATATAATTGCCGCCGCCCAGAAAAAACCACGCGCCGCGGTTTCGCGCAAAACCTTCGCCCATCCGCCCTTTGTCCTGCGGTGAACCCGGCGGCTCTTCGCGGCCGTTTTCATTTTGGCGGGGACGGCCGCCGGGGGGCGGACGCTCGTTGTGGATCACAAAACGCACCGAAGCGCTCGACCTGTCGGGCAGGGTATAACGGTTAAAACGCCGCTCGCCCCGCAGGGGCCTCTCGTCAAAAGTACCGGAAACTGTCCCCCAGCGGTAAATCAAAAGACGCTCGCTGTCATAAATCGCAAAACCGGCTATACGGTTACGCAGAATTTCATTGGCTTCGATGGCCTCGCCAAAGTTGTCGTAATCCCGCAGTCCGGCAAAAAGCGTATTGAGGATACGCTCGTTGTCGTTGTCCCTGATAAGCCGCGCCCTGTCCCGCGAACTCCAGATAATGAACACCGCCAGCGCCGCAAGAAGCGCCCAGGCAAACAGGGCGGCAGCGAAGGTCGTGTGCTTTGGAAGCTTGCGTGTCATTACGGTTATAGTGTACCAATTATGCCGGTAATGCTAGTAGGAGGAAGAAGAATATGAACTACGACGGTACACCAGGGTGTGAGCGTTTCAGCTTTGTTTCTCCTTCGCGCTTTCTGATTGACCGCGTAGCGGTCTACCTTTATGCGCCTTTGTGTAAAATATCTTTTCGAGAGGCTTTATTTTTTCTTGCCGATGGTGTTTAATTAAAGTATGAAGAAATTGATTCGTTGCGAAGGGCTCATACCCAAGAGTCCGCTCACCGGTTCGCGGGGAAGCCTTGGGGGCGGAACCGAAGGTATGAACCCTGAGTCAAATACCTTGCGAGAACAACAACCCCGTCCGCTTGCGGCGAGGTTGTTGATTTTGTCTACGCTGTTTGCCGCCGTGGTTTTTTCACTCGGGGCTCAAAATGTAACCCTTACGGATCTGTCGCTTAAAAAACTGCAAAGCTATCCCTACCGGGCCAGTCCCCTGCTGATCACTTCGCTGGCTTCACAGACCGGCGAATATTATGCCTATAACTTTAGTTATACTTCCATGGGTCTTACGGTGACGGGGCGCTTCGGCCTGCCCAGGCGGGAAAGCGGCGCGCTTAAAGGCATAATTCTTATGCTGCGGGGGCATCAGCATCCGCAGGGTTACTATACCGGCAAGGGCACCGAGTATCCGGCGCGCCGTTATATGCAAAACGGCTACGCGGTCATCGCGCCCGACTTTTTCGGTTACGCGGGATCTTCTCCGGCGCCCTCTCCGGAAGAGGCTCACCAGCTGTATTCGACCATTAACGCGGTGGAACTTTATCTGAGCCTCGCGTCGCCGTCCTTTAGTTACGCCGCGTCCGTACCCGCGGCAGACAGGGCCGTTCTGCCCTCAGCGTTCAAGAAAATCGTGATGTGGGGACACAGTAACGGCGGACAGGTGGCGCTTCATCTTTTGGAAGTAACCGGAAAACCCATACCCACGGTGCTGTGGGCGCCGGTATCGCTCGACTTTCCCGACAGCGTCGCGCATTACCAAAAAAACCGCGCCGCCTGGGTCGAGGCGTTCAAAAAAAATTATCCCGCCGCCGATTATTCGCTCCGTAATTATCTGGGCGCCATTGCCCCCGGAACGCCGATACTTCTTGAGCAGGGAACCAAAGATCTCGCCGTTCCCAAAGCGTGGAGCGACGCCCTTTCCGCGGCAATAGGCGCCGAAAACAATTCCCGCCAGGCGCGGGAAAAAATCATCCTGGACTACAAAGTCTACACCGGCGCAAACCACAATCTGTCGCCCTTTTGGGATACGGCGCTGCCCGCGGATGTACGCTTTTGGGACAGCCACTAAGTTCGCGCGAGTTGAAACGCGCCTTAAATGAGTGTACCCTGTACCCATGATCATTGCCGCCGCGCAGATAAATTCCACTATCGGTGATTTTGAGGGGAACCGCCGTAAAATCGCCGTTCGAAGCGCCGAGGCGAAGGCCGCCGGCGCCGAGCTGGTGCTTTTTCCCGAACTTGCCCTGTGCGGTTATCCGCCCATGGATCTGCTCGATCAGGATCGTTTTGTAGAACTTAACATACAATCCCTGCGTCTTTTGCAGCGGGAAATTCCCGCCGGCATCGCGTGCGCTTTCGGATACGTGAACCGCAACATCAGGCAGGAAGGCAAAGCCCTGGTCAACGCCTACGGAATCATTCTTGACGGGGAGCTTGTCTTTGAACAGATTAAGACACTGCTCCCCACTTACGATGTGTTTGACGAAGCGCGCAACTTTGAAGCGGCCTGCCGGTGGCCCGTCTTTGCGTATAAAGGCGAACGGATCGGCGTGGCCATCTGCGAAGATGTGTGGCGTGAAACCGAAACTCCCGGCACCCGTTACGCGCTCGATCCGGTGCAAAGCCTTATGGACAGGGGAATCAGCCTGCTCTGCGTACCTTCGGCTTCACCTTACTATGCGGGAAAACTTAAGGTGCGCGAAAATCTGGCCGCGCGCCTGGCGGAACGGGGCGGCGTTCCCCTCGTCTACATCAACGCCGTGGGCGCCAACGACTCGATCATCTTTGACGGGCGATCATTTTTGTACCTGCCGGCCGGCGGCATTGCGCCGCGTATAAAGGGCGGCGGGTACGGCGCCGCCTTTGAGGAAGATCTTGCACTGTGGAATTTAAACGCCGGGGCGCGGAACGAATACGGCGGCGCAATATGTCCCGCAAACGGCCCCCGCGAAGCCGGCCTTTCCGCGGCCGAACTCGACACGCTGGAAGACGCGCTGGTCCACGGCATTCGCGATTACATGAACAAGTGCGGCTTTACCCGCGCGCATTTGGGCCTGTCGGGGGGAATTGATTCGGCGCTGGTCGCCTGTCTTGCGGTACAGGCCGTGGGGAGCGGCAATGTTGTCTGCTTTAGTATGCCCAGCCGCTTTTCATCGCAGGGTTCCAGGGATGACGCCGCGGCGCTGGCGGCGGTTCTCGGCTGCCGTTACGAAACGCTTCCCATCGAAACTGTTTTTTCCGCGTATCTTGCGGCGCTCGAAGGCGTGTTTGAAAAGCGGCCTTTCGACATTGCCGAAGAAAACCTTCAGGCCCGAATTCGCGGAACCCTGCTGATGGGCTTTTCCAACAAATTCGGCTCCATGCTGCTTACCACGGGAAACAAGAGCGAGCTTGCCATGGGTTACTGTACGCTCTACGGCGATACCAACGGCGCGCTGGGACCCATCGGCGATCTTTTCAAGACCGAAGTTTTTGCCCTGTGCCGCCGTATCAACGATCGCGCGCTGGCGGCGGGCGGAAAAAAAATCATACCTCAGGCGATCATCGACAAGCCTCCGTCGGCGGAACTGCGGCCCGATCAGAAGGATCAGGACAGCCTTCCCCCTTACGGGGAACTCGACGAAATTCTTAAATGTTATCTGTTTCAAAATCTTTCCGCGGGGGAAATCGCCGCCCGGGGATACGATCGCGCGCTGGTGGAAAAAATTATTTGTACCGCGGCCCGCGCCGAATTCAAACGCCGTCAGTCGCCGCCGGTGCTCAAGGTTTCACCCCGCGCCTTCGGCATGGGCCGGCGCATGCCCATCGCGCGGCACATTTACGAAGCGCGTTAGTATGATAGACGGTATAACTATTGAAGTTTGCATCGAAAACGGAACGCGTATTGATGAATTGATCGCCCGTAAAAATCCCGATGGTTCGCTTATGGTGGACCGTGTTGAACTTAACGACAATCTTGCCGCGGGCGGAATTACGGCAAGTTACGGCGTTGCCAAAAAGGTAATCGGCCGCTGCCATGACGCGGGGATTAAGGTGATGAGTATGGTCCGTCCACGGGGCGGCGGCTTTGTATACAGTGACGACGAGTTTTCCGCCATGACGCGCGATCTGCGCATGATGCGGGAACTGGAAAGCGACGGCGTTGTTTTTGGCTGTTTAAGCGCGGCGGGACTTGTCGACAGGGAAAAAACAGCGCGGCTCATTGCCGCGGCGGACGGCATGGCGACGGTGTTTCACATGGCCTTTGACAGCATAGGCATTACGGCGGACTTGCCCGCCGCGGGCGGCGCGGCGGAAGAAGCGCGCCTTGCCGCCCTTCGCCTCGAAAGCATCGGATGGCTCGCCGGCGCGGGCATTACCCGCGTGCTTACCGGCGGCGCGTTATGTTACGGCCCCGTTCCGCCCGACGCCCTTGCCAACAGCAAACGTATCAAGGCATACGCGGAGGCGGCCGGCGGACGCATCGGAATTCTGGCCGGCGGCGGCATTACCGCGGATAACTTCCGCGCCCTGTGCGCGCTTGCCGGATTAAAAGAAGTTCACGGATCACGCTTGCCGTAACAAAGGCGCGGAGACGCTGACGCCGAAACGGTAATTGCAGTATACTGTGAAGGGGGAAGCATGTGTTACGCTTCCGGTTTAACGTCTGTGGCAAGATGCCGCAGCCTCATTTATACAGAGGGGTAAATTATGGCCTTACCAGCGGAAGCGATGCAAAATGTTCCGACCGTAGAAGAGTTTTGGGCTTTTTTCACCAAGTCCCAGGAAGAAGAGAAACGGCGTCAGGAAGAGGCGGATCGGCGTATAAAGGAAATCGAAAAAGAAGCGGCCCTGCGCAGGGTGCAAATCGAAGAAGAAGAAGCCAAACGCCGTGAAGAGTGGAAGCGCGGCATGGAGGAATTACGGGCGGAACACCGGGAAACGGAGCGGGTCGTGCGAAACGTGGGCAGGCAAATCGGCGGCCTTCATAACCGCTTTGGCGAATTGGCGGAACATCTTGTGGCGCCCGGAATTATCAGGCGTTTTAACGAACTGGGCTATCACTTTGATGACACGATTGCGGAACGGGTCAGAATTCTGGACAGTTCCGGGCAGAGGATACTTGCGGAAATAGACCTTCTGCTGGAAAACGGTGAATATTCCATAGCGGTGGAAGTAAAGAGTCATCCTTCGGAAAAGGATGTGACCCACCATGAAAACCGGCTCAGGATACTGCGCGAGCATAAAGACAAGCGGAACGACAGGCGGAAGATACGGGGCGCGATAGCCGGCGCGATTTTTCCGGAAGACGTAAAGACCGCGGCCATTGCGGCGGGGTTTTACGTAATCGAGCAGTCCGGTGATACGATGAAAATAAACGTACCCGAAGGCTTTGCGCCCCGGGAATGGTAACGGCCAAAAAAACCAACGGGATTGCCTGCATGAACAGCAAAAAGACGCGGCTGCTTCTTCTTGTCCTTATCAACGGGACCATGTTTCTCTTTGGTTTTCTCGAAAATATCAAAGGCGTTTCGTATCCGCTTATAAAAAATGAATTTGACGTACCCTACGAAGTGCTGGGGCGCATGGTGTCGCTGCTTTCGTTCAGTTATACTTTTTTCAGCATTGCCGCGGGATTGATCCTTTCACGTTTCGGCGTCAAACGGGTTTACCTTTTGGGTTTTATCTGCGCTTTGGGCGGCCTTGCCGCGGTATATTTTTCGCCCGCTTTTATTGCCGTGGGGGCGAGCTTTTTTGTGCTCTTTGCGAGCTTTGGCCTTTTTGAAATCGGGGTAAACGGCCTTGCCACCCAGCTCTTTACGACAAAGGCCGCGCTTGCCATGAGTCTGCTGCACTTTCTCTACGGCGCGGGGGCAATCGTAAGCCCCAAGGCCGCCGGCGTGCTTGCCAACGCGGGTATGATCTGGCGGCAATTCTATCTGCTGTCGATTCCCCTGGTACTGCTCGTGTTCATTCCCGCCCTCATCGCGAAGTTTCCGCGCGGAGACATGGCGGCCAAAAACAGCGGCGAAACCGCCAAAAGGCGCGTCACATTTTTCGGCGCGCTTACGCAAAAGCGGGTTTGGCTTTTCGGTGTCAGCCTGGGACTTATGATGGGGATCGAAATGGCTTCTACAAACTGGGGAAGCCTGTACTTTCAGGATGTGTACGGCATGGATCCCCGTACCGCCGGCGCTACTTTTGTTTCGGCGTTCTTCATCCTCTTTACGCTTTCGCGTCTGGTGAGCGGCTTCTTCATCGAAAAAATCGGCTATCTGCGGAGTATTTTCGGCGCCGTGGTAATCATCATGGGAATTTTTATCACGGGCTTTGTCCTGGGACGCTACGGAATTTATGTGCTCCCCGCCGTCGGTTTTTTTGCCGCCATACTCTGGCCCACGATCATGGCCCGCGCGATGGGCGTCTTTGGTCCCGACGCGCCGGTAGTAACCAGCGCCATGATCGCCGTCGGCGGCCTCCTCAACGCGTCAATGCAGCTGGCGATGGGTTATCTTAACCGCTACCTCGGCGCCGCCTGGGGCTACCGCAGCTGTCCCCTCTTCGCGCTTCTGCTCCTTTTTATGCTGCTCCTGCTGCGAACTGAACTGCGGGCATTTAAACCAAAGCCGAGACCTGCCAGCGGCGGCCGCTAGTACGCAATCACATTCTTCGCGGAACGAAGATACCCCGCTGCTTGCGGCGGGGTTCTTCATTCAGCTGGTTTATGGGGCCGCAAAATTCCTGCGGTATTTTTGCCTTTAAAGCGGAAAGAATCAGGATGAACTTTACGTTCTATATAATCGAATTCAGACAGTAAATCAAATTTATCACAAAAAAAATGATAAGGAACCCAAAAGGTTCCATGTCGGCCGTTTGTGTCTTCTATCCGTACCAACACCTGGTAGTTACGGTTTGTTGACCTTACCTGGAACATGGTTAATTCACTGATTTTAAAAGACTTTTCCCCAAACGACACAAATGAAATGGTTTCATCGCTTATGTTGATATATCGGGCATTGCTTTTTCTGATAAATGAACTGGCTACCACATAGATACAGACAAACATGACGCAGAGCCAGACAAGAGCATTACTTTGAGTTACAATAAAGCGATAAAGGCAATAGCCAAAAAGTACAACGGCAACGACATTTGAAAATATAACTTTCAAATAATATGCTATTTTATCATATTCATATATCCGCTCCACGATCTCTCCTCATGGCTTATATCTT
>JAITBL010000142.1 GCA_031283575.1 Treponema sp.
TTTTGGAACAGCTTCCTTGAATGCAGGATGTTTCGTAAGTCTTAAATCCTTATTACATAAGGATTTAAGACTGAGAAACTCCGAAGCCAGTGGAAAAACCATGGGGTTTTGGAACTGGCTCAATTGTATGATGAAAGCGGAGGCGCCATGCGCTTACTAACCAGGTCAGATTTCGACGGGCTCGCCTGCGGCGCCCTGCTCATGTATCTGGGACTTGTCGACGAATTCAAATTCGTTCATCCCAAGGATATTCAGGACGGACTGGTGGAGGCCGGCCCCAACGACATACTCGCCAACATTCCCTTGATCAAGGGATGCAAGCTCTGGTTCGACCATCACTACAGTGAGACGGACCGCCTTGGCGGGGATGTGTACTTTGAAGGCGTTTCCCGGCAGGCTCCCAGCTGCGCCCGCGTGATCTACGATTATTACGGGGGCGACGAAAAACTCGGCCGCTTTAAGGAAATGATTTTCTATGTTGACCGTGTCGATTCGGGGGTTCTGACCAAAGAAGAAATTGTCAGTCCTTCGGGCTGGATACTCCTTGGCTTTATTATGGACCCCAGGACGGGCCTGGGACGCTTTCGCAATTTTACGATCAGCAATTATGATCTGATGAAGGTCCTTGCCAGGGCCTGTATCGATAAAAACATCGAAGAAATCCTCGGGATGAACGACGTAAAAGAACGCGTTGAAACATATTATGAACAGAACGAGCTTTTTAAAAAAATGCTCGTTAAATTCAGCAGGGTCGAAGGGAACGCGATTATCGCCGATCTTCGGGGCGTCGAAACGATTTACGCGGGGAACCGTTTTCTTATCTACATGCTCTTTCCCGAACAGAATATTTCCCTGTGGATCGTCGACGGCAGGGCAAAACAGAACGTCGCGATCACCGTAGGGTACAGCATCCTTAACCGGACCGCCTCTATCAATGTGGGGACCCTGCTCCTTGGTTACGGCGGGGGCGGCCACATCCAGGTGGGAACCTGCCAGGTGAGCGCGGCCGACGCGGACCGCGTGATTGCCGAAATTCTCGAAAAAGTAAGGTAAGCGTCCGGGCGGCGAATTACACCATAGATTTGAGTCAGGCAGGAAACCGGATCATTCCCCGCCCGACAGACAATTCCGGACATTCACAGAGTCCGGAAAATACCGTAATAAGGAAGGCCCCGTGGAGATAAGCCTGTATTCTCTGGGAGCGGCGCAGGAAGTAACCGGCTCCAAACATGTGCTCGAAGTAAACGGAAAAAGTTTTCTGGTTGACTGCGGCGCTTTTCAGGGTCCCCGCGCCGAATCGGATCGCAAGAACCGCGAGTTCGGCATTGCCGCGGACAGGGTGAACGCGGCGATCATTACCCACGGACATTTTGATCACTGCGGCATGCTGCCGGTGCTTACCAAAAAAGGCTGCCGCGGCAACGTGTACGCGACGCCGGCCACGCGGGACATTTCCAGCCTGATCATGATGGACTCCGCCAACATTCAGGCGCGTGACGCCGAGTACCTGCGCAAACAGGCCCAAAAGAAAGGCGAAAAATTTGACTGGCAGCCGATCTATACCGAAAAGGACGCGATAGAGGCGACGGGGGCGATCATGAGCGTTTCTTACCGGCGTCCCTTCCTTATCGAAAACAACGCCGATTTTGAGGCGCTCTGCGAATTCTACGATGCCGGACACATACTCGGTTCGGCCATGGCGTTGATCACCGTCAGGGATAAACACTCGGGCGAGGAAAAGCGCATACTTTTTTCGGGCGATCTTGGCCGCAAGAAAAAACCTATCATCCGCGATCCCGAGCTGCCCGCCGCGGCGGATTATATCGTGATCGAAAGCACCTACGGCGACAGGCGTCACGGCAAAACCGCCGACGCCATGGAGAGGCTCGCCGACATATCACGGCGGGCCGTCAGGAACCGCGGTAAAATACTTATCCCCTCGTTTGCCATTGAACGTACCCAGGAACTGGTCTACTACTTTCATCTTCTGGAAGACGAGGGGATCATTCCCGAGATCCCGATTTATGTGGATTCGCCTATGGCAACCAACGCGACCACGATCTTTCAGGTGCACCCCGAGTGTTACGACGAAAGCATTCACGAGGCTTTTATCCGGCACCACAAAAATCCCTTTGGGTTTAATTCCCTGCACTTTACCGCCAGCGTGGCGGAATCAAAAGCCCTCAACGATGTAAAAGGGCCGGTGATCATTATCTCCGCCGACGGCATGTGCGAAGCGGGGCGAATTCAGCATCACCTGATTCACAACATTGGCGACCCCAATACGACGATACTGACCGTGGGTTACATGGCGGAAAACACCCTGGGCCGCCGTATCCGCAACAAAGAAGACGAAGTGAAAATTCACGGCATGTGGTTTAAACGGCGCGCCCAGGTGGAAGAGATCAACGCCTTCAGCGCCCACGCCGATTATGTCGAAGCCGGCGACTGGCTCGGCGGCCTTGACCGTTCGCGGCTCAAAAAAATCTTTATCGTCCACGGCGAAAAAAAATCCCAGGCCGCCTTTAAACAGTACCTTGCCGGCAAAAACTTTCCCGAATCGCTTATTGTAAAATACGGCGAAACCTATGAGCTTTGACGGGCCTTTTTTCGCCGCGAGAGGAAGAAGAAATATGAACCAGCGAGGAAAAAGAATATGAACCACAAAGGAACACGAAGGCGCACGAAGGAGGGATTCTTTCCTTTGTGC
>JAITBL010000159.1 GCA_031283575.1 Treponema sp.
GCAAATCGTGCTCCCTTCGAGAGCCTGTAAATTATTTTGTGTAAACGGTATGGGCTAGTACTTGCGGGCACCCCAGTTCTTGGTTCCCGCCAAAAGGCTCCTGATTCTGATGCCGGTTATTCCACGATACGAAAGCTCTCATCGCTTAATTCAAACCACGCCCGCGCTCCCGCCGTGAGCCGTATGGTTTTGTCTTTAAACACAAAAAGCGCTTCGGCGTTATTTCGCAAAACAAGTTCGCGGCCTTTTTCAAAACCCAGGGCGAAAGCGGCGGTCGAGAGGGCGTCGGCGTCTATCGAGGAGTGCGCGATGATCGTAACCGCGAGCAGATCATTTTCCACGGGGTAACCGCTGGCCGTGTCGAGGATGTGATGATAGCGTTTACCGGCCGCCTCAAAAAAACGCTCGTAGACGCCGCTGGTCACGACCGAAGTGTTCCGTACGGAAAGTACGCCGAGGTAGGAGCCCCGGCTGTCCAGAGGATTTTGTACGCCGACACGCCAGGAAGCCCCCGCCTCAGTCCTGGTTCCGTAAACATAAATGTTGCCCCCCAGATCGATGAGGGCGCGGGGTATATTTTTCTGATACAAAAGCCGCGCAAGCTCATCGGCGGCATAGCCTTTGGCGATGCCGCCCAGATCCAAAGCCATTCCGGTACGGCGAAGCAATACCCGTTCCGCGGAAGCGTTTTCCCCATCGCTGTGATCCGGCAAAATCACGTCCCGCCAGTTTACCAGGGACAGCGCCGAGGCTATTTCCTCCGGCGCGGGAACGCGCTCGTCGCTGGAACCGATTCCCCAGAGTTTGACCAGAGGCCCTACGGTCGGATCGAAGGCGGCCTTTCCTTCCGGCCCGGGTGAAGCGCCGGCAAAATAGAGCGCGCGGGAGAGCGCCGTCATCAGTTCCGGCGAAACCGGCGCGGGTTTAACGCCGGCGTTCCGGTTCACCAGGGCCAGTTCCGAGTCTTCCCGCGAAGCGCTCAACAGCCTGTCCAGTTCAAAAAGCCTATTGAAGAGCATCGCATAGTTTTCTTTCGTACCGTACTCAAAGAGATCAATGCGGCAGAGCGTACCCAGAACCCATTCCGTACGGGCTTCCCCGGGCGGGGTCCCGCATGCCGCGGCGACTAAAAGAATCATAATCACGGCCCTGGCAACGCGCAATCTTGTAAACATGTCACTTTTGGCATAACATATTTATATGGGGGAAGACAAGAACACGCCTGTTTTGGGCAAAAAGATATTTTTTCTCCACCCTTCGGCCTTTGTGCAAAACGAAATTGTGGCCGAACTTGCTCAACTGGAACACGAAGTCTATATCGCCAGGGACGAAGACAAGCTGGCAAAGGTCCTGCGCGCTTATCCCGACTCGATTGTGTTTTGCAATGTCGACGAAACCCTGTCGTCTCAAAAATGGGAGGTCTGGGTCCGTAAAATCATGGGCGAAGAGGCGACACGGACCGTATCAATCGGCGTTCTCTCCAACGCCAATAACGATGAAGTGCGCCGGCTTTATCTTAACACCCTCGGCGTGTCCTGCGGTTTTGTTTCCGTCAAGGCGGAAAAAAACCAGCTGATAAAAACGCTTTCCGAAATTCTTAAAGCGGCGGAAGCCAAAGGCCGGCGTAAATACCTGCGCGCCGATACCCGTAACGAAGCCCTGACCACCCTCAATCTTTCCCTGGACGGCCGCTTTATCAACGGCGATATCCAGGACATCAGCGTGGTGGGCCTTTCCTGCGTGTTTGAGCGGGACCCCGAACTGGAAAAAAATTCCGTGGTGGCCGACGTTCAGCTTAAATTGCAGAGCACCCTTGTTAAAATCGCGGGGATTGTCTTCGGTTCCCGTACGGATGTCGGGGGTGTAAAAGTTTACGTGATTGTATTTGCCCCTAAAACAGACCCTTCGGTGCGGGCCAAGATACGCGCCTTCATTCAAAAACATCTACAGGCCAAAATGGACGTGGAACTGGGCCAAAAGACTTCTTGCTAACGCTCGAAGTCTGTTGGTCGAAGTTTTTCGGCGTCCCTTCAAGCCCCGCTCCCGCGGGCGCTTGACGGCCGAAAAACTTCACTCACAACCATAAAGACCTTCTTGCCAGCGCCCGAAGTATGGCGGTCGAAGTTTTTCGGCGTCCCTTCAAGCCCCGCTCACGCGGGCGCTTGACGGCCGAAAAACTTCACTCACAACCATGAAGTCCTTCTTGCCAGCGCCCGAAGTCTGGCGGTCGAAGTTTTTCGGCGGAATTATTCCACTTTGAATTTTGACACTTCCGTTACCAGGGTATTGATGTGTTCTTTGTTGGCGCCGCTCAGATCGTTTACCCTTTTTATAATGTCGCTTATCTCGTTGGCGCCTTCGGCCATTGAGGTAACGCCGGCCGAAACTTCCGCCGTTTCCGTTTCAAGGCGGCGGCTTTCGGCAATCACTTCGCGGCTCCCTTCGAGCATCTCTATCGAACCGTGCTTGACCCGCTGGGTAAGATCATTGAGCCGCCCGATTGCCTCCAGTATCTGCCGGCTCCCCTGGCCCTGCTCTTCCATGGCGTTCCGTATGTTTGTCTCCTGATCGGAAACCGTGCGGACCCGCTCGTCAATGGCCGCAAACTGGGTAAGCACCGCGTCGGTTGATTTAATGATAAGGTCGATGGAATCCTTTATTTTTTTCAGCACGGCGCTGATCGTTTTTGACTGTTCACTGGAACTTTCCGCGAGCTTGCGGATCTCGTCCGCTACAACAGCAAAGCCCTTGCCCGCTTCTCCCGCGTGAGCCGCCTCAATGGCGGCGTTCATTGAGAGCAGATTCGTTTGATCGGCAATGCTCTCCATCATCGCGTTAATTTCCAGGAGCCCTTCACTTTCGCGGGCAATCTCCTGCACATCCCCGGAAACTTCCGAAAGACCGGTCCGTCCGGCGTCAGAAGCCTCGGTAAGCTGCTTTACATTATCGACATTCTTTACGAGTGTTTCGGTAACGCTTTGAATATTGGCAAGCATCTCTTCGATGGCGGAAGAAGACTGCGAAACACTCTTGGTCTGTTCTTCCACATTTGCGCTGAGTTTTTCGATATTGATTGTCACCTGTTCCATGGTAGCGGCTGTTTCGGTCATTGAGGCGGATTGATTTATCATCTTGGTCTTGACATCGTTAATGCCGCCGGTGATTCCGTCGACAGCACCGGCGGTATGATCCATGTTTGAAGCAAGCTCGTTTCCGATGTTGTAGAGGTTCACCGTCTGGTTTTTGATCGCTACTACAAGGTTCCTGATCTTTTCCAGCGTCATATTAAAATACCGCGCCAGCTCGCCAATCTCGTTATTTTTACTAATTTCGATTCTGTGCATAAGATTACCCTCGCCTTCGGAGATTTCGCGCAGTATCACGTTGATCCTGCCAAGATTCCCAAAGATCATTTTGAGGAAAAAACCCATAAGGAGAAAACCAAGGAACAGCGAAACGGCGCCGATGATAACCTGATGCAGTACCTGCGCCATGATAACTTCAAAAAGATGGTCCGCTCCGTAGTCGCAGCCGATGATTCCCACCGTCTCGCCTTTTGAATTTTTTATGGGACTGTAAATCGAAACAAGCCAGCCCCAATCGGTTTGTTTGGTAAGTCCGCTGTATTCAATTTTGCCGCTGGTCCACACTCTGCCAAAAGCCGAATCGTAGGAACTGGTATCCTCCTCGTCCCCCAGGGCGGAAAATCCTTCCCTGCCAGGCTCCACGCTGCCGTCAATGACATACACCCATACGGGATCATCAACCGGCGCCATGGTATAAAGATAGAGACAGTCCGAACTGTTCTTGAGTTCCAGGAGTTTTTTTCGTATGCTTTCATAGGAAATATCATCGCCGTCCAGGGTCTTGGCAAGCCGTTCAAAGTCATCGCCGTTAACAAGAGAGCGCGCCTTCTCCACTGTCGCAACCCCCTGGGAGGCAAACACGTCCACGGAGATCCTGACGGACTGCATCACGGTGAACAGCGAGGTAATCGAACACAACAAAACAATAAACACCGAAAAAAGCAGAATAAAACGGAATTTGAGAGACTGAAAAAGTTTCATACACACCCCTTGGGCGGGGAAATTCATCCGGACCCGAACAGTCTTTATTCGCAGTGGGGTCTAATATTCATTCGGACGGTTTGTTCCCGCTTTTTCCTTTGGAAATTTTTGCCAGCGCGCCGGCGACCAGATCGTTGCGCGCGGCGGCTACGGCGTCGGGGTGTATGGCGGAGATCGGTTCCCTGCCCGCCCCCGCGCCGGTAACTATCGAGACATGGCCCGCCGGATAATGGGTAAGGGTTTCGGCAAAAGGCTCGAAGAGGGCCTCGAAGTTGTCGATAAGCCATGCGCGCCGCGCGGCGCTTCCTTCGGGAAAACTTTTACCGGACGCGGCTTTCATCGTTTTTAAGGTCACTTCAAGCTGCTCCATTTCCGCCCTGGCAACTTCAAACCAGGACGAGACTTCGGCCTTGGCGTTGAGCACCGCCTTGTCCCTGGCGGCCAGCGCGGGAGTAAGTATCTCGGCCCTGTAACGGTTGCGGATCAACTCTATGTTCTGCTTTTCCGCCTCAAGCTGGGCGGTAACGCCGGACACGCAGGCGCGGGCGTTGGCCGCTTCCTGTTCCACACCGACTTTTTGGCGCTGGATTTCTTCGGCAAGCTTTACCCGCACTTCGGCTTTAAGGCGTTCAAGTTCGTTCTTCAAATTTTTTACTTCGGTTTCGCCGCGGCGCGCTTCGGCCTGTTCCGCGGCCGAGGCTTTTGCTTCGGCCTGCGCTTCACGCGCGCGGGTCTCGGCGCTGGCCGACTGAATGCGTTTAAGCAGGGCAATATAGAGGTCGGGCTCTTCCACGCCGGGAAGCCGGTGATCGTCGACGTCAGCAATGTTCATCGTGGTAATTTCAAGGCCTATGTTTTCGAGATCGTGTTTACAGACGTTGATCATCTTGGTAACAAGAATGTCCTTGTCTTTCATTACCTGTTCGGGGGTCATGCTGGCTATCGAATCGCGGAGGTGGCCTTCGATGATGTCGCCCGCGATCTTGGCAAGGTTCTGCCGGTCCGCGGCAAGATCGAGAATGCGGGTAACCGCGTGGCATCGTCCCGCTTCGTTACTGGCGATGGCGAAAGAAACGGTGGCCTTGACGTTAAGGGGAACAATGCCCGCGGCAATGGCCGAATCGACCATGACCTCGATGGTGATCGGGGTTAAGTCAAATTTGCTAAAACGCTGAACCAGGGGAATGATAAAAGCCCTGCCCCCCGAAAAAGTTCTGAATCCCTTGGGCTTTCCCGAACCGGTAACTACGCCCAGTTCGTTGCCCCCGACTATCTTCATGTTGGTAAGAAGCTGAATGATGATGGCGATTCCGACAAGTCCCCCGAGCGCTGCGGCAAAGACGATCATTTTACGCCTCCTTCGGCTGCGGCGGGCATGATTAAACTTTTTACATCAACGCCAAAAGCATCCGCAAAGGTTTTAAGAAAATCGGCAAAAGCGCGGGGCCCGCGGTTTACCGCGCCGCTAAAACCTTCTTCATCGTCCATGACAATATAGTTGTCAACTTTTGTGTTTCCCGCGGCCTTCATATATTTTTTGTACAACAACGGAAGCTTTTGCTGAAAAAACATAACCGCCGAAGCGTCGTCTCCGTATTTCGCCAAAAGTTCCGCCTTGGATTTTAAAAGCTCGTTTCGCGCCGAGCGGGTTATCGCCATCGCTTCCTTTTCGCCTTCGGCAATGATCCGCGCTTCTTCTTCGCGGACGGCGGCCCCAAGCGTCACGGCGCTCTGATTTTTAAGTTTTTGAAGTTCCACCAGTCTTGCCTGCACCGAAGCCCCGCCCGAATTGGCCGCCTGGGCTATGGCCTGATCGGCCTTGAGCGAAGCTTCGTTGATAAGCCCCGCCGACTCACGGCGATACACTTCAAGTTCCTGCCGCGCCGCGATAATCGCCTCGTCGGCTTTGTTCTTTGCCACCTCGATACGCTTGTGGGCGTCGCTTTCGGCCTGTTCCGCGATAGCGTGAAGGCGCGATTCTTCGATCTCAACCTGGCGGCGTTTTTCGGCCAGGGTCTTTTGCGCGAGGTTGGCGATATAGTTCGAAGTGTCCCAAATTTTTTGCAGTGACACCGACACTACTTTCATCCCAAACGAGCGAAGATCCGAGTTGATGTCGGCAAGCAGCTCCGCCCTGAACTGGGCCCGCTCGCCAAGATTGCCGTCGTCGTTATCGCCCGCGTCTTCCATGCCGATTGCCTGAAGCGGCGTCGCCTTGTTAAGGGCGCCGCGAAAATTCCCCACAAGCGTCTGCTGGACCTGGTCGTGAATCTGCCGGGTGTCTTTGCCCATGAGCCGCTCGACGGCGCTGTAGAGCATGGCTTCGTCGTCGTCGTCAATACAAACGCAGGCGGTAGCGTCGGCGCCCACGGTGATGCCGTTGGCGCTGTTGACCCCTTCGACCCGCACATTGATGGGGAATACGCCGAGGTCCAGGGCGCTGATGGCCTGGAAGTAGGGAATCACGACGGTCCGCCCGCGGTCCACGGTAAAGCCGAAACTGCGGCCGCCGCGGCGGGCTTTACGGCCGGTAACCACGAGGATACGGTCGGGCAGGGCCACATGGATGATCGATTTTAAAAGCGCGATAAGAATGATAAACGCCGCTATCCCCAGGCATCCAAAAAAGAAACCCTGGGAACTGTGCCAAAAATCCGCAAGCATAACCACCTCCAGACCGCCGAACCGTTACGCGGCATTTTATACTATACCCCATAGATTGGTATTTGTCAGGCAGGAAACCGGCCAATTACAATCGGGAATGTCTCGCGGGGTATGAAAGGAAAAGCCGCGCTTTTTTGAGGCCGCCTACAAAGCCTTAAAAATTTGCCCCAGCGGCAGTGTAAGAAACTCGCGGTAACTTAAACCGCTTTCACCGACGAGGAGAGTCTTTCCGGCGGGAAAGTGTTTTTTAAAAAGCACGAGGTTTTCGGGGTTCATTTTACCGGGGACGCTTTTTACCTCCAGAGCGAGCAGGTCCTTGCCCCATTTAAGTACAAAATCCACTTCGGTATTTTTTTCCCGCCAGTAATACAGCGCGGCGCCGGGGTTGGCGTTCACCTGATTGATAAGGTACGCGCCGACGGCGCTTTCCACATGGCGGCCCCATTTTGCCGAATCAATGAAGCCGTCTTCAAATGTTTCGCTCTGTACCGCTGAAAAAAGCGCCGTGTTGTGTACTAAAAATTTGGGGCTGGAAAGTTTTACCCGCAGCGGCTTTGCGCTGTACTGGTTAAGACCCGCAACAAGACCCGCCTGATCCAACAGGGTCGTGTAACGCGCAAGGGTGGTGGTGTTTCCCGCATCGGCAAGCTGTCCCAGCATTTTATTGTACGAAAGTATTTGGGCGCTGTAACTGACGGCAAGATCGAAAAGCTGCCGCAACAGCGCAGGTTTGTTAATCTGCTCAAGCATAAATATGTCCCGGTTAAGGGAAGGCTCAATAATGGAATTAACGACATAGTTCTTGAAACGGTCCTCTTCACTCACCAAAGCCGCCGCGCCCGGGTAACCGCCAAACCATACATACTGTTCGGGGGTAAAATTAAAAGCCGCCTTCATCTCCGGTAAAGACCAGTGCCCCATAAACAGAAGTTCGAAACGCCCCAGCAGCGATTCCGAAAGCCCCTGTTGCAGCAGGAGCCGCGAGGAACCGAGGATAATCAGTTTGAGGGGAAATTTGGCGGCGGTGTCGGCATCCCAATTTTTTTTGACACATTCGCTCCATGCGTTAATTTTTTGAATTTCGTCAATAACAAGGAGCCCTTCTTTTGCCTTTTTAAGGCGTATCTCCGTCCTGGCGTTGTCCCAGATCGTGTCCAGCCAATCACTGCCGACGGTAATCGCCTCTTCCGCCGAATAGAAATAGGCCGGCGAGGTCCCATTCTTTGCAATTTCTTCCATTAGCTGCCTGACTATCGTGGTTTTTCCCACCTGCCGGGGACCGGCGATAACCTGAATAAAAGTCCTTTTCCCCGAAATCCGCTTTTTGAGGGTTTCCAGTATGGGCCGCTTATACGTTTTTATGACCGCTCCTTTTACTCAGTGCATTGAGTATTTTTACTCAGTGCATTGAGTATTTTTACTCAGTGCATTGAGTATTTTTACTCAGTACATTGAGTACTTTTACTCAGTATACTGAGTAAAAGTACTCAATGCAATAGGGGATTTTTACCCAAGGGAAGGGGGCATCCTGTCAGGGGTTTACTCGATCATATCTACCCAGTAAACATCGTCATCAAACTCGACGATGCGCACACGGCTTCCTTTTGCCAGGGACTGACTTTTGTCCTTTGAACGGACATAGATTTCGACTTCCCTGCCGTATTGCCATTGCCTGACGGCTGCTTTTGAAATAGCCCCCGGCGAAAGGGGAAGGAGCAATTCCGCCTTTTCCATTAAAAGCTCGCCGGGTTTTATGGAAGAATCAAGATCGCGGCGGATGAATTTTCGGAGGAACCGCGCGAATACCGCGATTGCCGTACCCACGCCGCCCGCCCAGGCAAGGCTCGCCGCCGGCGCAAGCCCCGTAAAAAGGCCGAAGAGCCCCATAGGCCCCGCTCCCAGCGAAAAGTACACCAGCGTACGAAACAAGCCTATGATCCCCATAACGGCCCGTACGCCGCCGTCTCGGTTTACGGGGCTCAGGTAGGAACCGTGATGGCTTTCCGCGCCGTCATCAGGGGCGCCGTCGTATGCCTCCGTATCGTGATCACCGCTGTGATCGGCGCCGCTGTCGCCGCCGTGATCGGCGCCCGCGTCGTCGCCACTGCCGCTGTCGTCCTGGGAAGCGGCGTGTTCCATGACGCCGAGAAAGTCGATAACGGTAACGCCCGCCCCGAATACGGCAAGCGCCGTATAAAGGACGTAGAGGTTTCCCATGGGGATATACTACATCCCCTTATAGGGTTGGGCAAGCGGTTCATTCTCTGACAAATCCAAATCTATGGCGTATAGATCGTTCTTCCGCTTATATCCACACAATCCAGATAAACACCGCCGAGGCCGTTGTGGTAAGCAGGGTAAAGGGAAGGCCGATTTTGAGCCACTGGAAAAAGTTAAGGCGCACATCGCGCTTGCGGAGTATTCCCACAGAAACCACGTTGGCCGAAGCGCCGAAGGGGGTAAGGTTGCCTCCCATACAGGAACCGACAAGAAGGGCAAACATGTAAAGTTCCTTATTGAGGTGAAGGCTGCCGGCAAGGCTCGCCGCGACAGGGAGCATGACAATGATGTAGGGCACATTATCGACAAAACCGGAAATAAGCGTCGAAACGGCGACAATAAGGAAAAAGCCCAAAAACACGTTGGTTCCCACCAGACGGGAAAGGAATGTGGCAAAATCGTCGAGAAGGCCGACCGAAGAAACGGCCCCTACCACCACAAAAATACCTGCGAGAAAAAATACCGTATCCCAATCAAGGCCCTTTACCAGACTCCACACCCCGGAGGCGCTTACCTTGCGGATGAAGCGGTACCAGATCAACCCGGCGGCGCCAAGAATCATGACGAGGAGCCCCGATGCCAGCGAGATACCACCGTAGATAAAAGACGCCGCGGCGAGCCCCGTGATCATCAGAATAAGGATCCAGGTGGGGACCATCGACAGAATCGTTTCTTTTTCTATCGCGACCTTTTTGCCGCCGTCCTTGGCGAAGATCCAGTAAAAAAAGAGGGCGCCGCAAATCATCCCCACCTGAACGGCAAAGAAGATTGAAAGCCGTCCATGGTATACAAAAAAGTCGTTAAAGCCGTATTTGGCGTAGTCGGCAAAGATCATCGACGGCGGGTCTCCCACCAGGGTCGCCGTTCCCTCAAGGTTCGCCATAACCGCAAGGCCAACCATAAAGTACATGGGGTTGATCCTGAGTTTGCCGCAAAGAGCCAGGGCGATGGGCGCCATTACCAGCACCGTGGCAACATTTTCAACAAAAGCGCTGATAATCCCCGTCATCACCAGAATAAGCACCATGGCGATTCCCATATTGGGCGATTTTTCTACCAGAGTATCGGCAATGACCGCGGGAACCCGCGAGTAGATAAAAAGTTCGGCGATGACGAGGCTGCCCACAAAAATCATCAGTACATTCCAGTTGATAAGCTTAACACACGCTTCCTGGACAAGGAGGACGCAATCGGTAAAGAAAGCGCTTTCACCGCCCGCCGCGCGGATAATGATCATGAGGACTGCGGCGCCCACCGCGCTCCAGGATTTGCGGTCCGGAAAAATCACAATCAGGGTATACATAAAGACTGCAAGAACAAGCACGATCCATTTGACGGGCATGGAGAACTCCTATAGTATTTTAATAGACACGTCTTAACAATACAAAGCAGATATTTGCAATTGTAGAGTATTTGCGCGTCTGTGAAAAGGTACAGAACTTATGCCCGGAGGAAAGATGATCATCGGCATTGACATTGGCAGCACCACTACCAAAGCTGTTTCCATAGACGGCGGCCGCGTAATCCACAAAATTAAAACCAAAGCCTCCGACGCCGTTACCTCCGCCACCGGCGCTTTTGGCAAGATGATTGTGGAAAACGGCATCAAGATGGGCAGCATTGACCGTATCATGATCACGGGAGCGGGCGCCGGTAAAATACGGGACGATCTTTTTGGCATACCGACCGGCATGGCCGATGAAATACAGTCGATCGGCATTGGAGGCATCTTCCTTGCCGGCAGGGACAACATCATCATCACCAATATCGGTACCGGCACCGTCTTCATCGACGCCCGCCGCGGCGGCATCTCGCATCTGGGCGGTTCGGGCGTGGGCGGAGGTACGATACTCGGCCTTGCCAAGCGGCTTCTCAATGTGTCGGACTTTAACGGGATTATGGCCCTGGCCGAAAAGGGCCGGCTCAATCAGGTGGATCTGCTGCTGGAAGACATTATGGAAACGGACTTGAGCTTTTTGGGCCGCGAATCGACCGCGTCAAACTTCGCCAAAATGCTCGACACCGCCCAAAGCGAAGACATCGCTCTGGGAATTATCAACATGGTCTACCAGGTTATCGGCATGCTTTCGGTTTTTGCCGCTAAAAGCAAAAACACCGACAAGGTGGTAGTTACCGGCAACGGCAGTAATAATTCCATAGGCAAAAAAATTTTTACCGCCATTACCGGCATGTACCAGGTTGAATTTGAATACCCCGCCGGCGCCGAATATACTACGGCAATCGGCGCGGGGCTTAAACCAGTTTCTTGATTTCCCCGGCTTTGTCGGTTTTCTCCCAGGGGAACTCGCTGCGGCCGAAGTGTCCGTAACTGGCGGTTTTCCGGAAGATAGGCCTGCGCAGATCCAGAACCTTTACAATTCCCGCCGGGGTAAGGTCAAAAACCTTTTTGACGGCTTCTTCGATGTTCGCCTCGGGGGTTTTGGCGGTACCGAAGGTATCCACCATTACCGAAACGGGAAAGGGAACGCCGATGGCGTAGGCCAGTTCCACCTCGCAGCGTTCCGCAAGGCCCGCGGCGACAATGTTCTTCGCCACATAGCGGGCCATGTAGGCGGCGGAGCGGTCAACCTTGGTCGGATCTTTGCCGGAGAACGCGCCGCCCCCGTGGCGGCCCATGCCGCCGTAGGTGTCGACGATGATCTTGCGGCCGGTAAGACCCGTGTCGCCAAAGGGCCCGCCCACCACGAAACGGCCGGTGGGATTGATGTAGTATTTGGTGCTGCCGTCCAAAAGGCCGGTGGGTTCAAGAATCGGCTTGATAATTTGGTCAATAACCGTGTTCTTGATTTCGCTATAGGAAACGTCGGGACCGTGCTGGTGCGAAACCACCACGGCGTCAATGCGTATGGGCTTGTGGCCTTCATACTCAAGCGTTACCTGGCTCTTGGCATCGGGACGCAGCCACTTGATCGTTTTGTTTTTGCGAAGTTCCGCAGCCTTAAGGAGCACCTTGTGGGCCAGGGTGATGGGAAGAGGCATCAACTCTTCGGTCTCGTTACAGGCAAAGCCGAACATCATTCCCTGATCGCCGGCGCCCTGCTGGCCCTTGTATTCCTCTAGACCCACGCCGGAAACGCCCTGGCTGATGTCAGGGGACTGGCTGTGTATCATGTCGAGCACCGCCATGGAGTGACAGTCCAGGCCGTATTCGGGATCGGTATAGCCGATTTCCCTTGCCACATTGCGCACCACATCTTGAAAATCCACAAAGGTCTGTGTGGTGATTTCGCCGCCTACCAGCACCAGCGAAGTGGAAGCAAAGGTCTCACAGGCAACGCGGCTCTGGGGGTCGTCCTTAAGGCACGCGTCGAGTATAGCGTCCGATACCTGATCGCAAAGTTTGTCGGGGTGGCCTTCGCCCACCGATTCAGAAGTAAAAAAATAACGCCGGTTTTCCATGATTAATTCCTCTCTATTCACTTACGTGTCTTTTTAGCCCCTCATAACAGCCGGAAAAAACGCGACGCGTTCTACCGGCATTCCGAAACGCCGTTTTATCTACAGGCGGGTTTCCGCCCTTGAGGGCGGAAATGTCGTCAACAGCGTTTCGTGATCAGTATAGGGGAATGAAAGAAAAAATTCAATCGTTGCCCGCATTGCCGCAGCTTCGCCCCGCTCCGCGGAGGCTCGTTCCGGGACTACAGCTTAGGCGGACTCTTCTTCGCAAGCTTCAAAGTCACAACGGCAGTAGGCGGCGTTGCATTCCGGCAGGGGCAAAGCAGGCACATTGTTGATGGAATAAACGCCGTCGTGATTTTTGATTTCCTCGCAATCGCCGTCGCCGCCCATGCTGATTATCCTTACTCTGGTGACGCCCCGCGCCCTCAGTTCCATCAGCTTGTACTTTCTGCTGATGCCGAATACGTTCAGGTAATAGAGGATGGGAATGATTTGGCGGGGATCCTTTTCGGACAAGCCTTTTTCACTCATGCAGTCCACCATTTCCCGGGAAATTTTCAGATCGGGGTCAATGTGCGCCGCCGCCTTTTCCTCGTCCGAAAGGCAATCGTTATATGAAAACGGATCGGTGAAATAGCCCCCGATTTTAGGGATGATCGTCTCCATGTAAGGCAATTTTTCCTCTTTAAAATAACCGGAACGCTCGATATCCCGCATCAGTCCCGTAAGTATCTCTTTTCGGAGTATGGCTTTTCGTTCGTTGGGGGGCAGCGTCACATAGTTTGCCGCGCTTACCAGCAGTTTGATATCCTCGCCGCTCTGCCTGGTTGCCAGAACCTCTCGTATTTTTTTTGCCAATTCCAGAAGATCAGCCGCCATATTCTCCCCTTCTTAAGGACAATAGTATAGCACGTTGGTTTACAGTTGTACAGGGCAAAAATTCGTTTTTTTCACTGTTGATTGGCCGTTGCGGAAAAATCCGTAAATTTTCGGAGCTTGCCGTATGCCGCTTTCATGTCGTTTTCACGCCGTTTTCACGCCGGTTCCGGCAGAAACCGCATCTTCGCCTACAGGCAAAAGCGGACGGCCTCAAAGCCGCCCTGTAAGGTTAATTGAGCAGCTGTTCAAGCCGTTTTTGTTTGTCGTATTCGGCGCGGGCGGCGTCGAGGTGATCGGCCGTCAGCGCGTCAAGGAAGGCTTCGACCTGTTCTTTTGAGAAACGAAAGTCGGGAACCACTTCCGCGCCCACATTCACATAGAGGGTAAACGCGGGAGGCGTTCCGCTAAAAACAAAGTAGAGGGTGACGGGCACTTTGGTAAACTCGTCGTGATAAAGGTATTCGTCAATTTCAAGGACATCGATCAGCTTGGTTACCGCCGCCTGTTCGCTCGAGGCAATCGCCTCCCATTCGAACCACTTGGCAAGCAGGTCCCGCAGGGTTTCGAGCCGCCGCTCGTCCAGAAAAAAAGCCGTCTCCCTGATGTAGAGAATATAGCGGTAATCGTAGTAGTCGATGTAGCGAAGGGAAAAGGGCGTGGCCCCCGTTTTGGTCTCGACCGTACAGTGAAAGATCTGGGCCTGGGAAAGAACGGCGGCAAAGGAAAACAGGATCACCAAAAAAAGCGTTTTTTTCATGCCGCCTCCATTCGCGCGCAGTATCCTCTTTAATTAATAGTCTACTCCAAAATTACGAAAAATTCCTTTGGGCGCTCCGTCAACTTTTTCCATATCGTCAACACGGGCGCCCGGCGGGCCCTGCCGCAGCCATTGCTCAAAAACGGCAAGCTCTTTTTCGCCGCCTTCGGCCCATACTTCGACGTCACCCGCGCCGGTGTTCCGTACCCAGCCGGAAAGACGCAGCCGCTTCGCCTCGTTGACCGCGTACCAGCGGAAACCTACCCCCTGAACGCGGCCGTGAAGACGGGCGAAAAAGGCCTTCACCCTTCCTCCCTCAGCTCCGCAATGATATCAGCCGTAAAGCCTTCATAGCGAAGGAGGCGGCGCGTCGTTTCCTCGTTCATGTCAAGCTTTTTTCTGGCAAGAACGCGGCGGATCAGATTTTTTTCAAGATCCGCGCCAAGCGTTTCGTTCAGGGCCGCTTTGGCCGTCTCGCGTTCAATGCCCCGCGCCTGAAGGGAGGCGAGGAGAAAGCGGGGTCCTTTGTTTGAATAGGCGAGGCGGCCCTTGAGCCAAAGCCGGGCATAGCGTTCATCATCAAGGAGTCTGGTTTCGACAAGACGGGCAAGGACATCGGTAATAACGGACGGAGAATGTTTACGCGCCGCCAGTTTACGGAACAGCCCCGCGGTATTTTGCTCGGCACGGGCAATAAGGCGCAGGGCCGCCTGTTCTGCCGACGCATAGGCCGGCGTTTTTAAATTCATACACTTTCGCCTTCGCGGTAAAATCCGTTAACGGCGGCTGATTGCTAGCGCTTGCTGAACTGGAAGCGGCGGCGGGCTCCGCGCTGGCCGTATTTCTTTCGTTCCACCATACGGGGATCGCGGGTAAGAAAGCCGTTGCTCCGCAGGGAAACCATATTGGCCTGGTCGATTTGGCAGAGTGCGCGGGCAAGGCCGTGACGGCAGGCGCCCGCCTGACCGTTGGAGCCGCCGCCGTAAACATTGATCAGCACGTCAAATTTGTTTTCGCTGGCAGTAACCATGAGGGGCTGGCGAACTATCATGGCGTGTTCCCCCTGGGAAAAATAAGCGCCCAGTTCCTTGCCGTTGACAACAATTTTACCGGCGCCATCCCTTACATAGACCCGCGCGACAGCGGTTTTTCTTCTGCCGGTTCCAATTCCTAGATTCTTTACCACAGTCTCTCCTTATCCTGACGCCAGTTCCACAACTACACTCCGATCGGCGTCGGGTTCTGGGCCTCGTGGGGGTGTTTGGCCCCCGCGTAAACCTTGACATTTTTGGCAAGCTTGCGCCCCAGCGGTCCCTTGGGAAGCATGCCCTTGACGGCAAGCTCCATGGGGGCGGCGGGGTGACGGGCGGCAAGGCGCTCGTAGTTTTCCTCTTTGAGCCCGCCCACATAACCGGTATGATGGCGGTAGAGTTTTTGAACCGGTTTACGCCCCGTCAGGGCGGCCTTGCCGGCGTTAACGATCACCACAAAATCACCCATTTCCTGATGGGGAGCGAAAATCGGCTTTTCCTTGCCCCGCACGATGGAAGCGGCTTTGGCGGCAACCCGCCCCAGGGCCTTATCCTGGGCGTCAATGACAAACCACTTCCGCTCAAGCTTCGCCGGCTTTACAAATATAGTCTCCATTTCCAAACCTTCTCTATAAAAGTCAGTTCCGGGGCGCTTCCGAAACAGTATTTGGAAGCGCCTCATAAGCCATACTGAACATTCATCTTCAAAACTGCCGTTTCGAGGGTTTTTAGTTAGTATCGTAAAAGTATGCCACAAAGGGCAATTTCTGTCAATATCGCGTATCGCGGCCTAATGCCGTCTAAACTTTCGGACCACCATAACCACAAAAGCGGCGATAAAGAAGCCCGTTCTGAGGTTGGGAAGCAAAATGGCCGCCACGGGAATGGACCCGATGGAAAGCTGGGCGCCGGTAATGCCGAACAGTTCCAATATCGAGTACACGGTCTCCACATAGGCGGCAATGGTCCCTATCACCATAAGCATCCATGCCACATCTCGGGTCCTGGACCAGAGCATGATGGCAAAAAAGGCCGCCAGCGCCCCGGTACTCAAGCGGCTGACAATAAAAAGGACTTCGCCCGCATCCATACCGTCAGTATGCCGTTTTGCCAAAACTTTTTCAAGCGCCCGAGCCGGCGAGCGCGCCCTGCCGTCTCATATGGCACGGTGGCGCCGGCGGCGTATTCGTGCTACCCTCAGAATACACGGGGAGTTTTGTTATGCCTGAAGGATCATTTTTGGACCGTTCAATCGGCCAGATCGGCTATGTGGTTGAAAATGTTGAAGAAACGGTGAAGTGTTACTACGAGTTATTTGGCATCGGCAACTGGCATTTCTATACCTACCAACGGCCCCTCCTGAAATTTCAGAACTACCGCGGAAAGCCGATTGATTTTAGCGCCCGCATCGCCCTTGGTTATTTGGGCGAAAGCCGCGTTGAATTTATTCAAAATCTGGAAGGCCGTACTATCTATACTGATTTTATTGCCGCCCACGGTTACGGCGTCCAGCATTTGGGAATCTATGTCCCCAGCATGAAAGAAGCGCTGGCGGAGGCGGCCGAAGCGGGTTTTTCCGTCGTGATGGAAGGCGGCGGCTTTGGTCTTGACGGCGACGGCCATTTTGCCTATCTCGATACAGAAGAACGCTTTGGGATATGCTATGAACTTATTGAACGGCCCAAACGGCGGCATGAGCCCGAACAGATATTCCCGTCACCGCTTTCTTGACCGGCATTAGTTGATCCAACGGCTTATCAGGAGTCATTCCCCGATTTTGGTAAAGCTCCCGCTCTGGTACAGGCTGAGAAAGCGCTTTTCGTGTCCGTTGTCAAAACGCACTTTGATGACGGGCCCTTCATCGCCCTCGACAATGTCGATCACCCCGCCGTAACCGTGATCATCATGAAAGAGCCGGTCCCCTTTGGTCCAGCGCCCGTCAGAACTTGTTTGTTTCGGGGCCCGCGGTCCCGCCCCCTGAATCGGCTTACCAAAGGGAATAACATTCCCTTTGACGGCAAAACGCTTTTGCGGCCGCTCCAAATTAAACGGGATGATTTTATCCGCCTGTGCAAAACCCGCCGGAGCGTCGCCGATGATCCGCAAAACGGATTTATCCGCTTCGCGCAAAAAAAGCGACGGCTCCGTAAAATCAAGACGGCCATGGAGGCGGCGCGTCGCGCAGCTGGTAAGGTAGAGTTCGTCCATGGCCCTGGTGGCGCCCACATAAAAGAGGCGGCGCTCCTCTTCCAGATCATCGCCTTCCTTGTCACTGCGCGGAAAAATCCCCTGTTCCAGGCCGGTAAGAATCACCCGCCTAAACTCAAGGCCTTTGGTATTGTGAACGGTGATCAGCGTAACGGTGTCGGGGTTTTCTTCCTGGGATGCCTCAAGAGAGCGATCCAGTTCTATGTGCTCCAAAAATTCAAGAAGACCCTCGCCGCTTGCCCGATACATGCTTGCCGCGTTGACCAATTCCTGCAGATTGCCCAGACGCTGGTTGCCGTTAATTTCGTCGCGGCCGCCGTGATAGCCGGCCAATCCCGATTCGGTTACGAGGATAGCCGCGGCAATGGCGAGTCCCTGACTCGCCTGTATGCCGTGAAGCGCGTCAACAAACGCGGCCGCCCGCGGATTCTCCAGAGCCGCCGCGGCTTTGCCAAGCGCGCCGGTAAAAGCGCGGAGTCCCGCGGCGGCCTTGGCGGAAAGATCCATGCCCTCGGCCGCGGCCGCGATTCCCCCAAACGGCGCCCCTTCGGTAAAAAGTTCCCCGTCCGCGAAAAGATTCCGCCCTTCGCTTTCGGCTGCGGAACGGCCCGCGCGCCCAACAGCCGAATCGTAAAAGGCGTCGAGTATTTTTTGTACCGTCAAAGGGCCGATGCCGCGGGCCGGTTTGTTGATCACGCGGCGGAACGCCACTTCGTCGCGGGGATTCGCAAGAAGGGCGAGCATGGCAAGGGCGTCTTTAACTTCCTCGCGTTCGTAAAATTTGAGCGAGCCGACGACGCGGTAGGGAATGCGGCGGCGCAGGAATTCCGTTTCAAAGGTAAGGGATTGGGCATTGGTACGGTAAAGTATGGCCCAGTCGGCATATGAGGCGCCCTTCACTTTTGCCTTTGGGTTTTTACGCGATTTGGTAATGAGTTCCGCGCAGAATGAAGCTTCCTCATCCTGATCCGGAAGAAAGATCAGCGCCGGCAGCCTGCCTTCTCCACGTTCGGCGCGCAGGGTTTTTCCCAGCCGGCCCTTGTTGTGATTCACCACCGAGGAAGCGACGTGTAAAATCGGGGCAAAGGAACGGTAATTCCGTTCCAGGCGGATTATGTCCGTCCCCGCAAAGTTGTCGGGAAACTCGAGGATGTTTTTTACTTCGGCGCCGCGAAAGCGGTAAATGGACTGATCGTCGTCGCCGACCACGCAGAGGTAGGTGTCGTTTCCGCAGAGTTCGCACAGGAATTTAAACTGCGCCACGTTGGAGTCCTGGTACTCGTCCACCATGATGACGCGGTAACGGCGGCGTATCTTTTCCGCCAGGCCGCTGTTGTTCCGCAGCAGTTCCACCGGTTTTTTAATCAGGTCGCCAAAATCAACATTGCCGATGGCTTTAAGCTTTGCCTCATAGTCGGCATAAATACGGCGGAACTCGGGATGGTAATCAATACGTTCCAGTTCCGTATCATCGGGCGACAAAAAATAATCCTTGGCGCGGGCAATGGAAGAAGCAAAGCGGCGCAGTTCCGGCCTTGACTTGCCGCCGGCTACCGTTCCCAAAAGTGAAAGCACGTCGTCGTCGTCATAAATGACAAAACCGCTTGAAAGGCCGATGAGCGGCGCGTTACGGCGGAGGAGCCAGGCCCCGAATGAGTGAAAGGTGCGGAGCATCGCGTCTCCCGCGCGGCTCTCGATAAGCCGGGCCCGTTCGGCCATTTCCCGCGCGGCCTTGTTGGTAAAGGTAACGGCAAGTATCGACCAGGGCTCGTATCCCTTCTCGCGGATAAGGTAGGCGATCTTGGTGGTGATAACCCTTGTCTTGCCGGAACCCGCTCCGGCCAAAATAAGAAGGGGATTTTTTTCGTGGAGCACCGCCTGCCGCTGCTCATCGTTCAGGGCCGCAAGATAATCGGGATACCCGTTCACAGCGTTACCCGCAGATCAATGCCCGCCCTGCCGGTAACGGTACAGGGGTAAAGCCCGCCCGGAACAATGCCGCGCGGCAAAGCGCTTTCGATGACGGCGGCGCCGTCTACTTCGGGCGCATGACAGTAGAGGCGTCCAAGGTAAATGTCCGCGGAGTGTTCCGCGTACCCCGCTCCGATTTTTTCTTCAACCAATACTTCGAGACCGCGGCCCATAAAACGTTCGCTTTGTTTTTCGCTGACGGGCCCCTGCGCTTCCTCGACGCGCGCCTTGCGTTCGGCGGCGATTTTTTTGTTCACCCTGCCCTTCATGCCGCAGGCCGCGGTTCCCTCTTCACGGGAATAGGCAAAAACGCCCAGCCAGTCAAAACGGGCTTTTTGTTGAAAGTCAAGCAAGTGTTCAAAGTCCGCGCCGGTTTCGCCGGGAAAACCCACAAGAAAGGTGGAACGGATCACCGCGGAAGGAAGGCGTTTTCGTATCGTGTCGAGCAGGGCCAGATATGTTTCGGCGTTTCCGCTTCGTCCCATGGCCGCAAGAACAGAAGGAGCGGCGTGCTGAAAGGGTATATCGAAGTAAGGAAGAAAGCGTTCGTCCTTCTCCATAAGATCCAGTATGTCCGGCGGAAAATGATCGGGGTGCAGATAGAGGAGGCGCGCCCAAAAATGTCCGCGCAGGCCGGCGATTTTATCAAGCAGCAGACGCAGCGGCGACGGCGATTCGTCCGGCGCGGCCGCGGCAAAATCTTTTCCGTACGAAGCAAGATCCTGTCCGATAAAACAAAATTCTTTTACCCCGCGCCCAAACAGCGCCGCGCATTCTTCTGCAATGTCATCCATACGCCGCGAACGCAGGCGGCCGCGTATCAGGGGAATCGCGCAAAAGCTGCAGTTATTATCACAGCCTTCGGAAATTTTTATGTACGCCGAACCGGGGAAACCGGTGAGGGGACGTTCACCCCAGGCGGCGGGCGGGGAAACGGCGGGACCGCCGGTTAATTCGGCCGCCGCCGGTACGACGCGATCCCATTCACCCGAACCCAAAAGGCCGTCGGCTTCGGACAGGGATTCGGCAAGCTCACGTTGGTAACGTTCGGCGAGGCATCCCGCAAGAAGAATTTTTTTTTCGCGGTAACGGCGTTTCCAGGCAATAACGGCGTTGATCGATTCCTGCTTTGCCGATTGTATAAAAGCGCAGGAATTTACAATGATCAGATCCGCTTCGCCGGCGTCGTCACAGGCGGACCAGCCCGCCTTGTCAAGGAGGGCCATCATGTTTTCGCCGTCTACCTGATTTTTCGCACAGCCAAAGGGATCAAGAAAATAACGCATCTACTCAAGGCGGTATTGGTTGAGCCGGAATCTGCCGTCGTTGTCCCGTATCCAGCGGAGGTCGATCACGACCACTTCGCCCGGGGCGCCCAGTTCCAGGGGAATCGAGCGGCCCGCGCCTATCAGCTGTATCTTGACCGCGGCGGCGTTGGAAATCCAGAGCCTCATGCCGTTTTGGGCCTGCACGTTCAGTTCATCACTGCGCACAAAATAACGCTCATTCCGTTCGCGGCGGTCGATTTCCCAGCGGAACATACAGTAGCCCTGAAACTGCGCCTGCAGGGTAAAGGGATACGCGTTGGTGGAATTAAAGATCGCCAGACCCACCGACATTGTTTCGCCGGGAGCCGCGGCAAGGCCGGGATCAGCGGCGGTTATGGCGGCGTCAAACCGTATCAGGGCGCCGGCCTGGGGAGATCCCTGTTCCCAGTCGGAAAGGGTTACCCGCACGTCGGCAATGCCGTCTCCGTTCAAATCAACGTTGGCGCTTTCGGAAAGGCTCAAAACGGCTTTCCCCCCGGGGATGGTCAGGGTAAGGGGATCGTCCATTGCCTGAAGCTCGACCTTGTACTGTTCATTTCCAAGGGGAATAATAACGGTATCGCCGCGGTAAAAACGCCGCTCCAGCGAAGCGCCTTCAAGCTGGTACTCCATGGGAAGCTGGGGAATATCCGTGTCGGATGAGGGGGCGGGAGGCCGGATAAACATAAAGTACGCGATCAGCGCGGCAATAAGCAGCGCCGGCAGCCCCGCTATAAGGACAACGAGCGCTTTGGGAAAAGCCGGAGACGGTTTAAGGAGCTGTTCTACCGGAGTGGGCTGTTCCTGGATTTTGATTGCTTTGTACAGGGAAAGGAGTTCTTCCGGATCAATTCCCAGATATTCACCGTAGTTCCGCAAAAAGCCAAGGAGATAGGGCTCGCCGGGAAACCTGGCAAAATCCTCCCCCTCCAGGGCTTCCAGATAACGGCGGGCAATGTTGGTCTCGCGGCCCACATGCTCGTAGCTGTAACCCTTTGCCTCCCGGGCGGATTTTAATTTGTCGCCGAGGGATTCCATATCCTTTAGTCGTTACCCTTAAGCAGAAAATTATTGTACATGTTGGTGGCGGGAGGCGCTTCGAACTGGAGGAAGCGTTCGGGAATTCCCGTGTTCAGGCTGACGCCGGAAAAGTCAAAACGTACCGCCGCGTCGGTAACGGTGGTTCCCGCCATGCGTCTGATAAGCTTCGTCTCGGGGTCTATGTCGATGATAATTTCCTTAAAACCCTCCGAGGGGGAACGCCTGACCAGCCTGAGCTTGATCACCATTTCGCCTGAACCGCTTTCGATGGGCACCGGATTGGGTCCCACGACAAAAGCGGGGATATAGTTGCGTATCAGGACGCTAAGCCCTTTGGCCGTGACGATATTGGCCCCGCTTGAGGGGCTTACCGTCTGGTTAAGGATGGCCCGCTCGCCGGGGAGATAAATCATAAGGCTTTCACCATTGTAGAGGACCACCTGCTCGGCGGGGGAGCTAAAATCAATGCGGAGGAAGTTGGGCATCATCGCGTACACCGTGCCGTACATCTGTGTACCGCCGCTCAGAATGGCGACGCGGGCAATATAGGTACGGATGCTGCTGTACCTGTCGGAAACCATCTTCAGATAGTCGCCGGCGGTAAGAATCTCCTGTGCCCGAAGGGTAAACGTCGAAGCGAATAAAAGCGCCAAAACCAAAAATTTCTTCATGATGACCGATCATACCCCAAAAGCGGTTCTGATGACAAGAGGCCGGAACTTATGGTTGTTTTACGGCGCGGCCGCCTCGAGCGCCGTTTCATCGGGCGCTTCCGCTTCAACAGTACGGCTTTCGTACGTGGTACGGAAAACCTCCACAAAATTTTCATCGCCGTTCAGCATGCGGGGCGCGGAAAGGAGGTACATATCATCCTTGAGGGGAAGAGTGAAGGCGCCCTCGAAGGGCTGCCTGCCGTCCGAAAATTCCACCCGCACCCTGTGTTTTGTGCCGGTCACGGTAAGACGGTCGCGATCGCCCCTGAGAAGTTCCATGGCCGGCTTGTTGTCAACAATGACCCGGATGCGGTCGGGCGCCGGATCGCCGTTTTCGGGACTGCGGTTATCGATGAGGAGAAAATGGCCGCGGCTGCTTATAAAGAGGGCGCAGCCCAAAATGATCCAGGCGGCGGCGATGGCGCCCCGCAGCGCCCATGTTTTTGCCGGCGTCATTTGATCACCGAAATACCCGATTCCAGCGTTTTATAACGGCCGGTCAACGCTTCCTCGCTGACGGGGTTTTCCATGTTAAGGTAAAGTGAATACCGTACGTCGGCGGAGAGTCCCTCCTGTTCAAGAAGGCCCGCGGCGGTTCCCGTGTTGTCCCTGGAAGAAATCCGCCCGACGCCGTCGTAGGGGTATTTGGCGGCCACTACGTCGTTCCAGTTTTCCATGGTTTTGGCTCCAAGCCGCTCGTCGGGTTTGACATGTTCCAGAATCAAAAAGTAATCTTTTCCCTTGATGTCCCGCTGGAGAAAGAGGGAACGGAAGTCGTATTCGATCTTGCCGTCCTTGCGGTAATAGGCGGGCATCATAAAGAGGGTGGAAGCGCCGGTCCATTCAAAAACCCTGTCGTCGGTTTTAATCGTCAACTGGGGCAGCGCCAGGTCAATGGTTCTGGCGGCGTCGTTCCAGTCGAGCTTGATCTCTTTAAGGGAAGCGGGCATCCATTCCTTAAGGCCGATGTAGCTTTCCCACTCGTCAAGATCGCCAAGATAGGCCACCATGATCTTGTTACAGGTTTCTTCCATGTCCCACTCGTAAACATGGCGCTGGGAAGAAGATTGACGGGTCATAAAGATCACCGGGCCGTTGGGCATGGGCAGAATGTAGGCAAGGATGACCGAATCCTCAAAATCAACAAGCCACCAGGCTTTGATCCAGCGCCGTCCCTGCTTGTCACGGTAATCGCCCACGCCGGCCGGCTCGCCAAAAGAAAGTATCCGGTATTCCGCGGATCCCAGCGCGCGCTTGGTACTGACGCCGGAAAGATACCTGTCCATGATCGCGCGGGGATTGGAATTAAGTTCAACCGCATCGGCGCTCTTGGGGCGGCGCAGCTTGACAAGGGACATACCCGAAACCGTCGAAAGCATTACCATGCCGTCGTCGGGCAGACCGTTGTTTTGCACGTCCAGATCCGACACCTTCCACTGGTTATCGTTTTTGTCGACAAAAGCAAGTTGGGGAAAATCGCTGGTTACGACATAGTTCAGGAAATAGCGGTTATCCGGTCCGTCAAGAAATACCGGCGCCTCCTTAAAAAGAGCTTCCATTGCCGAAGGATAATAGGCCTTGTAGCTGTTGTAAAAAACAGCGCACAGTTCCCTGTACGGCGCGGGGAGCGGCGCGTCAAGCTCAAAAACGCGGGTAAGGTGATTATCGAGAATAAGATGGGAATAGGTATATTTGCGCCTGAAGTGGGTCGTATCGGCGGGGGCGCTTATAAGCTCACCGACGGGTATCGAATAAAGAATGTTGTCCCGCAGGGCGACAACGATGCCTACGACCTTGCCCTGGGGAGTAACGAGGGGGCCGCCCGAATTGCCCGGGTTTCCGTCCGCCGAAGATTTAAGAAGATTCCAGCGTCCGTCTTCTTCTTCGGGCACCGTACCCAGCACAAGGCCGTTCCGTACGACAATGCCTTCGCCCAGGGCGTTGCCCACGCTGTACACCTGGGCGCCTTCGGTAAATTTATTCTCCAGCTCAAACCACGAAGAGAAGGTTTTTTCCTTGACGGTAAAAACAACAAAATCTTTTTCGTTGGACGCTTTTTTGATGCTGTCCAGCTCGTACACTCCGCCCCTGGAATCGCGGATATAGTATTCCTTAAACACATCGCTTTCGGCGCCAGGATCGATCACATGAAAGGCGGTAACCGCTTCCGTGGCGGAAATGGCAAAAGCCGTTCCGATGGAATAATACTTGTCGCTGCGAATCGTATAGGGGACCAGGGACCAGTCAAGTTCCTTGTCGTAAACGAGGTTTTTTTCTTCGGGCTTTTTGATCACCACCTCAAAGACCGCGTCTTTTACCAGGCCCTGCAGCGACGAAGAAAACCCGCCCGCAGGACGCTTTGCCGCCGCGGGCGCGCTCTGACAGCCGGATAAAATACCGGCGCCGGCAATCACCGCGATAAGCGCATAACGCATATTCCTGTTCATAATCATTACTCCCTATATTTATTCGCATCCTTGAGGGCGGTAAAGTTCATCTGTCAAAACCATTCGCATTATTTGCGGGACCCCGCAGGCTCCGCCTTGCTTTCTCCGCATTGGCCCGTTTCCGCCAGGCGTGAAGAGCCAGCGCCAGCGCGATTACCGCGTAACTGAACGCGTCGCGGAAGTATTCGCCTATCATGGCGTTGCCAAAAAGATTTACTCCCGCCTTGGGCACGACGATGTACATAAGATGCAGCAGCACCGTACCGACAAACACGTTGGGAATGGTCGCCTTGCTTATCGAAGCGCCGCCCACCAAAATTGCCGCCGCGGCAAAGAAGCCTGTCTGACGGTGGGCGTTGTAGGTCGCCACATTTCCCATGTTCTGCAAAAAAATGATCTGCCCCAGGCTCGCCAAAACGGTTGAGATGACGATGGCGATGATCCGCGTCCGGTCCACGGGTATGCCCGAAGCGTGGGAAACCCGCTGATCCTGCCCCACCGCCCTCATATCCTGACCAAGCTTGGTACGGCGGAACCATATGATAAACAGGCAGAGGACGCCGATCACCAGATAATTGGCAACGGGAATATTGAGCATGACGGAAGAGGGCAGTTTAATACTAAGGGGAATAAGCTGATCCAGCGATTGCCGCACCGAATCCAGCGTAAGGGTATTGCGGATTCCATAGCCCCGGCTTAACGTAATGTTAAGGGAATGAACGGGTATAATAGATCCCATAAGGTAGAGAACTACCAACTGGTAAAAGCCGTCCGTAAAAAAACCCAGGATATAACCGGTAACCATTTCCCGCCCGCGGGCGCGGTTAAGGATCTGTCCCGCCAGCGCTCCGAGCAGGGCCGCCAGGGGCGCCCCGATGAGGCCCGCGAAAATAAGGCCGGGGACGCCGATAATGTTCCAGTCCACGGCAAAGATAAGGCCGATTTCGCCGGCCATGGCGCCCAGAACCATACCAAAGTTAATCCCCATGCCCGCCATAATCGGCAGTATCAGGCTGAACACAAGAAAGCAGTTCCGCCCGATACGGGCAAGTATGTCCTGCAGGATCGAGTCGGCGGAAAGCCCCGAAAGCGGAACGGCCGCCGCCGTGATGACCAGAAAAATAAAGACAACCACGTTGTCCGCCATAAAGGCGGCGTATTGTTTTTTCGTTGGCAGATGAAACGTCATTTTACCGCCCTGGTTTTACGGGTAAGCGCGTAGATGATCATCCCGTTGGAAATAAGTATGCGTATCACTTCCGACATATCGGTTTTAAGAACGCTGTTGATCACGCTGGGCGTCATCGCGAGAATGCTTTGAAAGAGAAAGGTCCCCACCACCACATTGACGATGCTGGCCTTGTTCACCGAAGCGCCCCCCAGAAGCACGGCCGCAACCGCGGGAAAAGCCATGTAAAGGGGCGCGTTGTACAACTGGATAAAACCAAAGCTCTGCTGATAGACGAGAATTCCGACGGCCCCGTAAATAGTGGAAACCATTACGCTGATGATACGCATGCGGTTTGATGAAACGCCGCCCGCCCGCGCGAAATCAGGATTGGAGCCGACCGCCGTTAACGCCGTACCGGTGCGGCTTCGCATAAAAACCCACATAATCGCCGCCATAAGGGCAAAAAACAAAATCGAGCCTGTGGGAAATTCAAAGCCGCCGATTTTGATCAAAAGAAAATCGTTAAGCACATGGGACCAGTAGCCGTCCAGGGTTATTGTGGTCCGCAGTCCCTGTCCCGTATAACCCCACACCATGGTAGGATTGGTAAAGGGAATAATAAGCCACATGATCGCCATAAAAGTAACAATGGAAAAACCCACATACATGGCGATAGTCATTTCCTCGCCTTTTACCTTGTTAAGGAGTATGCCGTAGAGCCAGCCAAAGAGCAGGGCGAAGGGCAGGGACAAAATGATTGCCGCGCCAAAGCCCGAGATTCCCGTCAGGTGAAACTGCATTGCCAGCGTTGAACCGAGAAGCCCCGCGATAATTCCCACCGGCAAACCAAAGTTAAGCCCCGCTCCGGCCTGCATCATCGGCACCATCGCAAGCACCATGACGCCGTTCTGTCCAAAGCGAACGACCACGTCTTTGAGCGATACGGGAACGCTCACCCCTACCAGCGGGGCGGCGGCAAAGAGCATCGCCACAAAGCAGAAAATGATGAGCCGCGGCCAGCCAAAGTCGGAAACAAAATCCGCCAGCCTGGTTTTAAAATCGCTGTCCGCAAGGGGAGTTTTCACGTTTCGCCTCCGGCCATGAGAAGCCCGAATTCCGCCGCCGGTTTGTCGGGCGGCAGAATTCCCGCGACGCGCCCTTCGGAAACAATCGCGATACGGTCGCAGATCGAGCGCAGTTCTTCCAGTTCGCTGGAAACCATAACAATGGTGGTTCCCTGTTTACGGTTATAGGAAAGCAGGGTGTCGAGGACGATTTTTTTCGCGCCCACGTCGATGCCCCTGGTCGGTTCCGACACAAAGAGCAGCCTCGGCTCCAGGGCAAAAGCTTTCGCCAGACAAACCTTCTGCTGGTTGCCGCCGGACAATTCCTTGGCGGGCTGCCTGCACGAGGTACACTTGATTTCGAGTTTTTGTATATAGTTCTCCGCCAAACGCCGCATGGCCTTTTCATCCCGCTGGGTAAGAAGGCCCCCAAGAAAGCTTTTTAAAAAAGCTCCCCTGGACTGCATGGCGCCAAAGGCAATATTCCAGTCAAGGCTTTCGTCAAGAAGCAGGCCCACGCCGCGCCGATCTTCGGACACAAAGGCCATGCCCGCGTCAAGGGCCGCACGGGGGTCGCCCGGGGCAAGCGGTTTCCCCTCAAAAAAGATACTGCCGCCCGCAGGAAAAAGGCCCATAATTCCGTTGGGTATGCCGAGTTTTCCCTGGCCGGCGAGCCCGCCTATGCCGAAAATTTCCCCCTGTTTTACGAAAAAGGAAACGTCCCGTACCGTCTCGCCGGGCATATCCACCCAAAGCTGTTCCGCCCTGAACGCCTCGCCGCTTAGTTCCCGCTCACCGTGAAGGGTGGAAGCGGACAGTTCCCGCCCAACCATCCAGACGGCAAGGTCGCTTGCTTTTAAATGGTCGTTTTTTTCGTCTTTGATGACTCTGCCGTCGCGAAGAACGACGACGCGGTCCGCGGCTTCGGTTATTTCGTTGAGCCGGTGGCTGATAAAGATAATAGCGATTCCCCCGGCGGCAAGGTTCCTGATGGCGGAAAGTAAAATCTCCGCTTCGGTTTCGGCGAGTACCGCCGTGGGTTCATCAAGCACAAGGATTTTGACGTTTTCGCGATCGATTTCGCGGGCGATTTCGGTAAACTGTTTATGGCCCACGGGCATTTCCGAAACCAGCGTATCGGGAGCAATTTTTACCCCCAGACGGGCAATGGCTTTTTTTGAGCGCTCCGACATAACGCCGCGTCGCAGTGTCGAAAGTCTTGGACCAAAAACCGCGGCGGCGGGATTTGTTTTTACCGGCTCGCGGCCCAGCATGATGTTTTCGGCGGCGGTAAAACCCGGGATAAGAGAAAATTCCTGATGGACCATGCCGAAACCGGCGTCCAGGGCGTCAAAAGGATTGCTAAAAGACACCTCGTTCCCGTCCAGGAAAATTTTACCCCGGTAACCGCCGCTTTCGGCGATTACCGGCATACCGAAAAGGATGCTCATCAAGGTTGTCTTGCCGGCGCCGTTCTCGCCGACAAGACCCACAATTTCTCCCTTTTCAAGGGAGAAACTGACATCCTCCAGAACGGAGGCGCCATAAAAGTCCTTTGACACCCCTTCCAGTTTAAGAAGAGGCGCCATGACTACTCCGGCTGCTGCTGGAACTTGATCTGGTAGTACTTCTCGGGCACGGTCTGTTCCGTCGTGGGAAGGAAGCTGCCGGGACTGCCCATGATATAGGTGTCCATATAGATCAGCACCTGATTTTTGGCGCGTATACCCGTGTTGGCGTCAATGTAGTAACCGCCGTTCCACTTGGCGCGGGGAGTGAATTCGGCCAGAGCCGCGTACAGATCGTCAAGGTTATCCTTGCTGGCCGTTCCATCAATGATACGCCTGGCAAATTCACCCAGACCCGCGCTCGCGGTAAAACCGTAGGAAAAAGCCCAGGTGCCAAAACGTCCCGCGCCGCCCTGCTCGTTAACGGCGGCTTCCACTTTCTTGAGGATCGCGGGAAAGTCGCCCGCTTCGGCGGAAAGGTCAATACCCAGCGCGCCCGGGTAGCCCATCAGCGGAGAGGGAAGATCCGCTTCGACAAACATGCCGCCGCGGGCAAGGAGCTGCTTGAGGAGGGGCTCGGTGTGCGCGTCATTGGTACAGAAGAAGACCGTCTCCGGTCCGTATCTTTCAATCCACTGCGGAGTCTGCTCAAGTATAGTCTGCTGTGCGCCCGCTATGCCGACATCACTGGTCGGATCCGGCGCCGACACGTATACAAACTCAATCCCCAGGTCCTTGCAGGCCGCTTCCATAATCTGGCGGCGCAGCCCGAGGGTTTCGTAGCTCATGTGGCGGGGAAAGGAAATGTGCACGAATGTTTTCGCGCCCAGCTGTTTGGCCGCCCAGGGGATCGTGTAACCGCGCGAGATAAAATCGGCGGCAATTGCCAGATCGGCGGCGCCCTGGATTACCAGCGGATCTTCGTGGGATTCGCCGGCAAAGAGCAGGATGTCGGGCCGTCTTTCGCGCACCCGCTTAAAGGCTTCGGCCGTACCGGGCACACCCTGGTTGACGATAATTGCCTTCATCTTGGGATCGTCGGCCAGGCTGACAATCTGGGAAATGGTCACTTCCTGCTGATCCATGAAGTTGTCGGGGTAGGTGATATGCTGAATGATCCCGCCTTCGGTCGCCTTGCCGTAACGGGCAATCAGTTCTTCGGCGCCCCGCAGGTCGTCTTCGGACTGGGACACCGTACCGGTACAGATGCCGATATGGTAGGCCGCGCCGGAAGAATCCCCGCTGCTGCCCCCGCAGGAAACAAAAAGCAGAGCCGCGGCAAGGACGGGCGCTAAAAAGGTCAATTTTCTCATAATTCCTCCTGTAAACAGTATGGCTACCAGTATGCACGATTTATGGAAACAGGTCCAGTATAGGGGCGGCGGCCGGCAATTTTACATTTTACAAGGGGAATGAACCTCACGAACACCACGAACAGAAGGCGGGGTAAAATTCCAGCGCCGGTACGTTTAACGTATTACGGGGCGTTTTTTCGTCCCTGCCCGTAAACCCCGCCGGCAAAGATGAAGCGGCGTTATCTGTTACTTGACCACATTGCGTATTTTGTCGCCGTGGGCGCCGGTAACTTCCTGCCTTTGGGGATGAACCGTTAAATCCATCCCTTCCAGGGGATACGCGCCCAGGAGGATTTCTTCCTCATCGGGAAGGACCACCGCTTCGCAGACGGTCTTCCGGTCTTTCCAGCGGACCTCCACATATTCGGTTATCCGGCTGGGTATTTTTATCCCTCCGGCAACGGTAGTTTCGGTGGTTTCCTCTACCCGCAGGCCCAGTTTTTGGCGGGTTTCCTCGTTGATGACCAGGGTCCACGCGCCGGTATCCACAAGGGCGTTGACCGTAAGCCGCCGGACCCCCGACTCCGGGATGAATCCGTCCCGCGCTTTAACCGCATCCCCGATGTTGACGAGGGTGATTTCCGTATGTACTTCGCCCATATCGTTCTCTCCGCCTTCAAGTATACCGTAAACACAATCCTTACGCATAAGACGCTTGGGGAAGGCCCAAAAAAAACCGCCGCCGCATCATCGCGGACGGCTTACATTCCCCGCGGCGCTCCCAAAACCTCCGACCAGACGAGCGCCTGCTGCAAGGGTGTAAGGCGGGCCAGGCCGGCGATGGGTTGTACGCTTTCCGAAGCGGGCAGCGGCGCGGTTTCGGCCGGCGCGGCGGCCGTTGTGTCGGGCTGTATTTCGTAAGCTCCCCGCGTTTTTGCGGCCGCCGGTGGCTTTTTGGGGACGCTTTTCTTCTTTGCCGCCGGCCTGGGAGTCGACGGCCATACGACAGGCTTTTCGGAAAACGGGGACGAAGCGGCGTTCTGCGTTTTGAACAGCGGTGCGGCCGGAGGAAGGTAGACGCCGGTGTCCCCGGTCAGGGCATCGGCGTAAGCGGGGTTACGGCGGGCTTCGTTGATTTTTTCCACGAGCTCGTCATTGGACGCTTTTTGGCGCTCCCGGTTTTTTTGCCGCGCGCCGGCGTTGAGAATACGAACGCTGATCACCAGAGCAATGGGAATAAGATAAACGAGCCAGCTTGCCATATCGTCCATAGACGCCCCCGCTACTGCTTTCCGCCGATTGACGAACGCATATCGGTGTCGGCCTGAACATTTTTAAGCCGGTAATAATCCATAACGCCCAGGTGGCCGTTCTTGAAGGCCTCGGAAATGGCAAGCGGTATCTGGGCTTCGGCAAGCACGACCTTGGCGCGGTTTTCCTGAACCAGGGCGAGCATTTCCTGCTCCTGGGCCTGGGCGGCGGCGCGGCGTTTTTCCGCTTCCGCCTGAAAGCGGCGCTTGTCCGCTTCCGCCTGATCCGCCTGAAGCTTGGCGCCGATATTCGCGCCCACGTCGATGTCGGCTATATCTATTGAAAGAATCTCGAACGCCGTCCCCGCGTCAAGGCCCTTGGAGAGCACCGTCCGCGAAATCGTGTCGGGGTTTTCCAGCACCGACTTGTAAGATTCCGAAGAACCGATAGTGGTGACAATGCCTTCGCCGACACGGGCGATAATCGTTTCTTCGGTTGCGCCGCCGACGAGCCGTTCAATGTTGGCCCGCACGGTAACCCGCGCCTTGACCTGGAGCTGAATGCCGTCCTTCGCAACGGCGTCAATGGTCGTTTTGCCCTTGGAAGTGTCGGGACAATCGATCACCTTGGGGTTTACACTGGTCCGCACCGCGTCCAGCACGTCGCGTCCCGCAAGGTCGATGGCGGCGGCCCGCTGAAACGGAAGCGGAATGTTCGCCTTGTTTGCCGCCACCAGGGCGCGGCTTACCTTCATGACATCGCCCCGCGCAAGGAAGTGGGTTTCCAGCAGGTCGGAAGAAACTTCGATTCCGGCTTTGGAAAGCATGATCCGCGAATCGACAATGACCCCCTCTTTTACATGCCGCAGCCACATGCCGATGAGCCGCCCCAATCCTACGTGCGCGCCCGAAAGCAGCGCCCTGAACCAGAGCCCGAAGAAACGAAAAAAGAGCATCAGGAAACCGATGCCGATTATGGCGATAATGACAATACCGATAAGAATTAAAACTCCAACACTCATCATACACTCCTTACAAAAATATTATTTCCCTGAATTTTCACTACTTTGATTTCGCGGCCCGCCTCAATAAAAGAGGCGTCGGCTTCGACCTGATAATTTTCGCCGTCAATTTCCGCCTTGCCGATGGGACGGAGCACGGTAACGGCCCGTCCGGTTTTTCCCGCAAGCGTCCGGTAATCCGACTCGACGCCGCCGTCTTCTTTCCAGCCGCCGCCTTCGCTGGCGCTCTGCCCGATCTGCGTTTTTAACATAATCGGATCGAAGAGATGGGTTTTGGGACCCAGCAGCGCGATCATCGCGATTCCGATAATCGCCGCGAAAAGTCCCACGGCGACCACGATGGTGTTGCGGCCCATGAGCGACCACTCCCAGTCAAAACGCGGAATGATAAAATCCTGCATAGAAAGAACAAGGGAAAGACCGATGATCACAATTCCCGAAATACCGGCGACGCCGAAGCCCGGCAGGATAAAAATTTCCACGGCAAGAAGGCCCACGCCGAGTATAAAGAGGATCAGCTCCAGGGAGTCCACGCGGCCCAGCAAAAAGCTGGAGCCAAAGACCAGAAGAAAGGCAAGTATCGCCGCCGTGCCGGGAATGCCGAAACCAGGGCTCTGGATTTCAAGAAACACCATAACCAGACCGATGAGGATGAGCAGGCCCTGTACGGGACCGGAGACGAGAAAGGAGATGACCGAGTCCGCGGCGCCGGGGCTGCTCTCTTCCAGTACGACGGCGTTATCCAGACCGGCCAAAAGTTCTTCGCGGTCATTGGCAAGCCCCCGCGAAAGGCCGTAACGGAACGCTTCGCCCGCGGTAAGCGAGAGCAGTTTACCCGTGGGGCTGATTATCGCAACCCGCTTAATGTCGGGCTTCGGATCGCTTTTTTCAAGGCGTTCCATCTCCTGCAGGGTAAGTATGCGCGTAACGCCGTCTACGCTTGTTTCCCACAGTTCCACGTCGTAATCCACCATGGCCAGCGCGATGCCGGTGGGGTAACCGTTTTTTTCCGCAAGGGCGGCGATTTGTGAACGCACCGCCGCGACGGTTTTTTCGCCGGTGCCTTCGGTCGTACCGTCGGCGCCTATCGTAACCGGCGCGGCCGCGCCCATGGAGGTGCCTTCGGCCATGTAAATTTCAGCGCAGGAAAGGGCGATGAGGGCGCCCGCCGACCAGCTTACTCCCATGGAAGATTCGCTGTTCCTCACCCAGGCCACCGTGACGGTGTCTTTAAGCGACATGATAAAACTCGTGATCTGCAGGGCCGAATCAACACGCCCCCCAAAAGTATCGATTTCGAAGATAATATAGGAAGCTTTTTGTTCCAGCGCGTTCCGCGCCTCGCGGCGCACAAAAGTTACCATCGAGGGCTCAATATCACCCTGAATGGGAATGATCCAGGCGGTGGGCGCGTCCTTGACCGGCGCGGCAACGGATTCGGCGGGCGCCTGCGCGGACAGCAAAACGGATACAAAAAAAAGCAGGCACAGCGGGATCTTCCTCATATATTCTTTCTCATATA
>JAITBL010000216.1 GCA_031283575.1 Treponema sp.
CCCCCCCCCCCCCCCCCGGGGCGGGCCGGCCCCCCCCCCCCAAACGCAACCGGGAACTACTGCACACCGGGAGAACGTACCAGAGGAAAAAACGACAGCGGCTTTCGAATCCTGCATACGAAGTATCATACGCTTGCCATAAAACAATGTCAAGCTGGTGTCAGTCACCAAATTTAGGGGCGTCCGTAGGGGTGTCAGTCACCAAATCGTCCGTAGGGGTGTCAGTCACCAAATTTTTAAGGTTCCTCTTCCTTTGTGCGCCTTAGTGCGCCTTGGTGGTTAAAAATTCTTAAACAGTACTTTTAGCTGTTACACGGTACTCTGTTCCGCAGATTTGGGAAGGTATACAAAAAGCCGGCGAAGCGCTAAGCTGTTGTACGCCGGGCTTAACGGCAGCGGAAAAACGGCGTCCGGAGGGCAAAGAGGCGGCATACGATGGCAAACGATCAAAACACCGCGCGGGGCGAAACGCCGGCCGTTCAGCGGCCGCTGGCGGAAACGCGCTACGCGCCCGAGCTTGCCGCGCTCGCGGCAAACGACACGGGAAAAAAACCCGCGGGCTGGAAACTTTCCCCGCGGGCGGTGCGTACCTTTATATTGGGAAGTGACAAGCCCCTCAAACTGGAGGGCCGCGACGTGGCTGTCGCGCAAAAATTTTTTGGCGACGACGCGTTGATAGAACGCGCGATTGTAACACTCGCGGGAAACAGGGGCCTTATGCTCGTCGGCGAGCCGGGGACGGCAAAGTCGATGATTTCGGAACTGCTCTCCGCCGCCGTATCGGGCAGCAGCGCGAACACCATTCAGGGGACGGCGGGAACGAGCGAGGACGCCATCAAGTATTCGTGGAATTACGCGATGCTCCTTGCCAAAGGACCCGTTCCCGAAGCCCTGGTTCCCGCTCCGGTGTATACGGGCATGAAAAAGGGAATTATCACCCGCTTCGAGGAAATTACCCGCTGTCCCCTGGAAATTCAGGACAGCCTTATCAGCATCATGAGCGATCGCGTCCTCCATATTCCGGAACTTTCCGGCGGGGAAGAAGAGGGCGTGCTTTTCGCGCAAAGCGGTTTTAACGTGATCGCCACGGCAAACACCCGCGACAGGGGCATTAACGAAATGTCGAGCGCTCTTAAACGCCGTTTTAATTTTGAAACGGTCGAAGCGGTAAAAAGCGTCGAGACGGAAAAACGCATTATCACCGATGAATGTGAACGGCTTTTTGCCGCGTCGGGTATAGGCATGGAAATACAGGGCGACGCCGCGGAAGTGCTCGCCGTTACCTTTAACGAACTGCGTTCGGGAAGCAGTTTTGAAAAAGCCAAAATACCGTCCCTGCAGGGCGTCATGAGCACCGCCGAAGCGGTGTCGGTGTACTATCAGACCTGTCTTGACGCGTGGTATTACCGCGACGGTAAAATCAGCATGAAGCAGCTTGCCCAAAACCTCATCGGCGCCGTCGTCAAGGAAAATAAAGACGATCTTCCCAAACTCAAGGAATATTTTTCGGGCGCCGTCAAACTTAAAGCCGAACGTTCAGGCGGAATCTGGAAAGATTATTACGAAAGCAGATCGTTTATAAAATAGCGGAATATAATGAGCGCCAGGATAGAACAAGCTTTTGCGAAAGCCTTTGACTTTTCCGCTCCCGTTGTTTATTTTCCCGTGCGCCATCATTCGCCCGCCTGTTCCCTGCACCTTGCCGAAACGATCAGGCGTTATGATCCCCGCCTGATCCTTGTCGAAGGCCCCGCCGACGCCTGCCATCTTATTCCGCTTGTCACCGATCAGGCGACGGTTCCGCCGTTTTGCATTTATTACAGCTTTGACGACAGGGAAGGCCGCGTCAGTCCCGAATGTGAAAAGTATCGCGCCTATTATCCCTTTCTCGATTATTCGCCTGAATACACCGCCCTCAAGTCCGCCGCGGAACGGAAGATACCGGCCCGTTTTATCGACATGCCCTACGCGGCGCGTTTGTGCATGCCGAAAACAGGGGAAACCGCGCCCCTGAACCGCCGCCACGATGATGAAGGCGAATACGAGGTAAACGCCTATACCGCCCTGCTCACGAAAAACGCGGGCTTTCGCAGTTTTGCCGAATTCTGGGAAGCCTTTTATGAAATACCTGCCGCGTCTCTTGAAACGCCGCGCTTTGTCAACGCGCTTTTTACCCTTGCCTGGTACATGAGAGAGGCCGATCCCGTATCAGACGAAGACGCCGCGCGGGAATCGTTCATGCTCGAGCAAATCGGCCGGGCGGCAAAGGAATGCGGGCGTATTCTTGTGGTGTCCGGCGCCTTTCACACGCCGGCGCTTGCCGGAAATACGCCCGCGGCGAAATATTCCGGCGGAGCCGCGGATGAGCCCGCGCGGGCGGAGGCTGTTCCCAACGCGTCGCTTTACCTCATGCCCTACACCTTTACCGAAATGGACGGACGCAAAGGTTACGCGGCGGGCATGCCTTTTCCCGCCTATTACGGGGCCCTTAACCGTTATTACGGCGCGGGAGAAGGCGAAGCGGCGTTTGCCAAAACAGCCTGCGACTTTGTCGTCAAGACCGCGCGCTTTTTGCGAAACAAAAGCTCCGTCTCCATTCCCGACGAGGCGAACGCCCTCAGCATGGCCTCTTCCCTTGCGGCGCTGCGTGGAAAGCGGGCGCCCGGCGTCTATGAACGTATCGACGGCGTTCGAAGTTCCTTTGTCAAAGGCGACATCAATACCACGGTAACGCCGGAACTCGACTACCTTTTTAGAAACCTTTCGGGCGTCGGCGCGGGACGTGTCGCCGCGCAGGAAGCGGCGCCGCCTGTCGTCAGCGACTTTCGCGAAAAATGCCGCGAGCACCACGTTAAAATTGATTCGACGCTGCCCCGGAAAATAACGCTTTCCATCGTCAAGGATACGCGGCATTACCGTAAAAGCCGGTTTTTTCATCAGCTTGTTTTTCTTGAAACAGGATTTTGCCGCTGCCTTTCCGGTCCCGATTATGTAAGCGGCAGGGACAAAAATCTTGCGCGGGAAATCTGGGAATACCGCTACGATTCAAAAGTAGAAACCGTCCTTGTTGACAAGTCGGTATTCGGAACGACGGTCGCGGAACTCTGCGTTACCCTGGCGCGGCGTTCCTTTGCGGACGGCATGGGGGCGGAAGCTTTGGGACGGCTTTTGATTTCAGCCGAGGTAATGGGAATAACGGACTTTTATGAAAGCTGCGCGGAAGAAATTATTTCCATCATCGATAACGAGGGAAATTTTACCGGCGCTTCTTCGTGCCTGCAAAGTCTGCGTGAATTAAAAAACCTGCAAACTCTTTTGCGCGCCGGTGATAACGGCGGAACGCAAATTCCCGCCCTGATGACGCGCTGCTATAAACGGTCGGTACTGCTGCTGGAATCGGGCCGTACCGCGGGCGAAAGCGGGGAACAGCGCTATTCCGAAGGCCTGCGTTCCCTCTATGCCCTGAGCGTTGAAGAACCGCTGCTGTGCGATCCCCTGCTCCTTCGGGAAAGAGCCGCTTCGCTTTTGGCGGACGGCTTTTGCAACAGCCGCTTTTACGGAACCCTGCTTGCGGTAGGCCGAAAGCAGGAACTTATCAGCATGGAAGAATTTACGCGCCGCATTAATTCCCGCCTTGAGTCGTCGCTCGATGACGCCCCGGACGCCGCCTCCTTTATCGCCGGCGTATTTCTCGTGGGACGGGACGCGCTTTTTGCCGAAAGCGGCGTGTTTGAGGCAATCGACCGCGTCATCGCCAATATGGACGACAGGGTTTTTGTTTCGATACTGCCCAATCTGCGCCTTGCCTTTACCGCTTTCCTTCCGCCGGAGACCGGCCGCATCGCCGGAATGGCAAGCGCGGCGCACGGAGGCGACGCCGGCGATATAACGAATACCTACGGAATAAGCGGTGAAGAACTTGAAGCGGGCATGACGTTTGACGGAGAAGCGGCGGCCCAAATGCGCTTCTGGGGGCTGCTCGATGAATAGCCCCATGCTGACGCGCTGGCGGCTCATACTCGGCGAATTTGCCGAAGGCGCCGTTCCCCTTGACGCTGAATCGAAAGACATGGATCAGGCCCTTGCCTTTCTCTACGGCCGTGAATACGCCGGACGCGGCATGAGGGATGACGACGGGACGGGGCGGGGCGGAAAGGAAGCGTCGAGCCTTGCCATTCCCGCCTGGATTTCGCGCATCAGAAAACTCTTTCCCCAAAAAACGGTCGAGCTTATGCAGAAACAGGCTGTCGAAAAATACCACCTTACCGAAATACTCAGCGATCCCGAAATACTTAAAACCATGGAGCCGAATTTTGATCTCTTAAAAAGCATTTTAACGTTCCGCGATTTGATGAGCGGCAGCGTCAAAACCATGGCGTATAAAATTGTTGAAGACATCATGGGGGAACTGCGAAAAAAACTTGAAAGCCGCGTGCGCCGGGCCTTTACCGGAAAAAAGCTGCCCCATTCGACTTTGGGCGCGAAAATATTCCGTAACTTTGACTTTAAACGAACCGTACGGGCCAATTTAAAAAATTATTCGGCCGAACACAAAACGATTGCTGCCGGGAAAATTTATTTTAACCGGAACATACGCCGTTACAACCCGTGGCATATTATTATCCTTGTCGATGAATCGGGGAGCATGCTCAACTCGGTGATTTATTCTTCGGTAATGGCGGCGATATTTTCGCGTATGCCTTTTCTTTCGGTACGGCTTGCCATTTTTGACACGGCCCTGGTTGATCTCAGCGGACATATCGACGATCCGGTGGGCATACTGATGAAGGTACAGCTGGGCGGCGGCACCGACATATACGGGGCGTTTGAGTGGGCAAAACACGTTATCACGGAGCCGCAAAAAACCATTGTGGTATTGGTAAGCGATCTTTATGACGGAAACGATTACCGGCGCATGTACCGTTCGGCAGCCGATATTATCGAAGGCGGTTCGCGGCTTTTTATTCTGCCCGCTCTTGATTACGAGGCCGCGGGCGCCTATGACAGGGAAGCGGCCAAACACCTGAGCGCTCTGGGCGCGTCGGTCGCGGCCCTGACGCCGGACGCTCTGGCGGAGTGGGTAGGGAGCGTACTGTCATGAACGAAGAACTTTTACGCGCCGCCGCGCTCTTTGCCCCTTTCGCCAAAGAAAACTTTCTTCTTACGCTGGTAAGCCGGGGAATTTATAACCGCGCGCAAAAAGACTACGCCGCCCTTGGCGAAAAGCCGCGCTTGAGCGCGGAACAAGACCGGCTCATCGTAACGCTCCCCGGCGCGGAGGTTCATCTTGAAAAAGACTTTGCCAAAAGCCATTGCAGCTGCCCGGCCCAAACAAACTGTAAACACCTGCTGATGGCGCTTTTTGCCGCCGCGGAACTTGTCCCGGCCGGCGCGGCGGAGGAGGCCGCCGAAACTGAAAGCGCGGCGGATGACGGCAGTGAGGCGGACCAGGGTAAAACGGAAAGCGCGCTCCCCGACGCGCCGGCCCTCGCGCTGGTCGAACACGCGAAAGTGTACGCGGCCTCTTTTCTGGAAAAAGGTTTTATTACGGCGGACCAGACGGATGCGGCGAGATGCGTTCAGTTTTCACTGCAATTTGAAGGCGAAGGAATCGGCGGCCTGTCGCGCCTCTTTCGGGGGATAGCGGACGATATTGAAAATATGCTCGGCAAAAATTCAGCCTTTCATCCCGGCCTTGCCTTTGCGTCGGTATCGCGGGTCTACAATACAACAAGCCTTATCCTTGCGCACAGGGATGACGCGGAAAAATGTTCCGCCCTTATCGAAAAAAGCCGCAGCGTTTATCGTTTGATCAAACGGGGGGAATTTACGGGGCTTGGCGCTTATCCCTGGCAGACCCGTTCCGGCTACGCCGGCGTCACAGCGCTCGTCTTTCATCAGGAAAGCGGCCGCATCGCAAGCTATACGCTGAGCATGGCGGATTATTACGAAAAAACAAAAAACCTTACCGGTATAAAAAACCTTCGCTCGCTCCTGTACAGGCAGGACAACTGGGACGCCGGGGTTTCGTTGAAACAGATTGGGGGTGAAAATTTCGGCCTGTGGAATTTCAGGCTGAATGACGAAGGCCGTATTTCTTCGGCAGGGACAACCCATTATATTCAGCGGAAAAAAACGGCGATGTCCGACATCGCGAAGATTGCCGTAACGCTTGCCGGTGAAAAAAAGAAAAAAGATAGTGACGGGGCGGAAAAAGGCGAAGGCTATTTCAAAAAAAGACGGAGCGCCGCGTACCGTATTATTTTTGCCGCGGGAATACACGATTGCGTGTTCGACAAACTGAGTCAGGCCTTGACCTTTACGGTGGAACTTGTTCGCGGCGGCGCGGATGGAACCGGTGATGAAACGGACAGTGAATCTTGCGTTGAGGCGTTTATTCCCTATTCGGAAATAAACGCGGACGCGATTAGGTTTATCGAGGAGCAGTCGGGTTTAAATGCGCCGGGGCACGGCGCGCAAAACGCTTTTCCGCGTTATTTTATCTGCTCGTCTTCACAGCGGGGTCTTGTTCCCCTCAGCGCCATAGGAGAGGACGGCGTTGAAAATTGGTATTTTGGAGGGAAAGGCTTATGAGCGCCCCTCGATTACGTGCAATCGAACGTTTCAATTCGGAACTTGACGCCCTGCTTTCCGACATAGCCTTTGCGGGTCTGCGGAATGTTTACGCCGTTACCGCCGGCAAGCTGGAATCGCTCGCGGATACCGCGCGGCTTTTGGGCATGGAAACCGGCGCCGCCCTGCTCGCTGAATTTTCCGCCGCCCTCAGGGAATACCGCGCCGGCAGCGCGGCTCCGGACGGCGCGGCGGCCCGAAGCGGCAAGGCGGAGCGCTGTATTTCACTTTTGTGTAAACTCGAATTTTACGCGCACGCCGGTTAAGGGGCGGGAAACCCCGAAAACCCCGGCTTTTGGCCGGCGGTAACGGGCGATCTCAAAAGTCTTGACTACTTGTATTATTAGGATTATAGTTATAGTAATATTAGGATTATAATCCTAATATTACAGGATTGCACATGGAATACCAATACAGGAATTTGAGCGGTTTTTTGAAAGAAACTCTGGCTGCAAGGCCGTTGGTGTATCTTCCGGGGCCCCGCCAGACCGGTACATCGACCCTGGTACAGCGGCTTGAAACAGGCGGCGCGGTGAACTATATGACCCTGGATTCTCCCCTGCTCCTGGCCGGCAGCAAGGCCGATCCGGCGGCCTTTGTCAACTCATTCCGCGCAGACGCCCTGAACATCATCGACGAAGTACAGCTCTCCCCCGAACTGTTCCCCTATCTCAAAATGGCTGTCGACGAACAGAGGCTCCTGGGCCTCTCAGGAGAAAAAAGC
>JAITBL010000261.1 GCA_031283575.1 Treponema sp.
AGCTTGATGATGTAGTACATTATATACATGAGACAGGCAATTTTAAGTGTCCGTATGGATGAAAATTTAAAGAAACAGTTCGATACTCTGTGTAATGAGTTTGGCATGAATACTACAACGGCCATTACGGTGTTTGCGAAAACAGTTGTCCGGGAGCGAAAAATACCGTTTGAGATTGCAGCGCAAGAAGATCCTTTTTGGAGTGAAACAAATCAGGCTCATTTGAAACAGGCTATTGCCGACATACAAGCCGGAAAACATACCCCCCACGAACTTATCGGGGACGATTGATGACCAAAAGCTGGCATGATGAAGCGTGGGATGACTATCTATACTGGCAGACCCAGGACAAAAAGATTTTAAGCGAATAAATGAACTCATCAAAAGATATGAAAGGAGCCCTTTTTCACCGTTTCGTAGTTAAATATTCACCCCCTGCGCGATGAAACCGTTCGTGTCTGTTCGGGTGGTTCGTGGTTATATTAAACTGGTTGTCACCGTTCACCACGAACAGAAGAGTCACCGTTTTTCTTTGCCACCTCAGAGAATCGAACTCTAGACACAAGGATTTTCAGTCCTTTGCTCTACCAACTGAGCTAAGGTGGCGTACCTTCATTATGGTTTCTATATATATCCAAGGCTCAAAAAAATGTCAACCCCCTGTCATTGCACCATGGCAATGTAAAGCTGTGTTTCCGCGATGGCAAGGCCAAGCTGTTTGGAAATAAGATCGGCGGTAAAACCGGCGCGGTGGAGTTCGGCCACACGCTCGCGGAGCGGCGGCGGTCTGGGGCTTATCTGCTCCGCGGCGACGGTAACGCGCGGGGTTTGAGGCGGCTCGGGCGCGGCCCGTTGCGGCTCAGGCGCGGGCTCTTCACGGGGCGGGGCGGAATGTTCATGTTCCGCGCGGTAAGCGGCGGCGGCTGTTTCAACCGGCGTAATCACTTCAAGGCGCTTGATGAGCGGCTCGTCATTCCGCGCGCGGCTTTTTACGTTTTTGTTTGGCGCGCGCCGTACCCGTTTGGGCGGCTCAGGCGCCGGCCGGCCGAGCGAAGCGTATACCCGCGCCTCGCCCGAACGATTCTCCAGTTCCCTCGTGTAGACGGCAATGCGCTTTTCGGCCTCATTGCAAATTTCGCGGAGTTGGGCGATTTTTTCTTCCAGCAGTTGCAGGTCTTCTTCGGTCTTTTCGTCGATATCCGCTTCAAGCCGCGTTATTTCTTCCCGCAAGAGATGAAGGATATGATCGGGGCGGGTCCTGCGGCGTACAAACGCCCGCAAATATAAAAACGCGGCGCTCCAGAGCAGGAACGCCAGAGCGGCAAAGAAAAAAATCCCGTTCATCCTGTAACGTCGATATTCCTTCCCAAATCGGGATCGTATATTTCGTCTTGGGCGGACGCTTCTTCTTCCGGCGGCTCTTCTTCTTTTTGTTTTTCGCCGCTTTCTTTTTGACGGGGCTTGCGATCTTTAATCGCTTCGGCGCCTTCACCGGCGTCCTGCGTTTCGTTGACCGAGCGGATACGATCTTCGGTACGCTGCTGGATATGGACCTGCTGGAGCGACTGCTGGATTGCCGCCCCTTCGCGCTGGGCGTTTTCCTGCTTGCCTATTTTATCGACCTGGGTAAAAAGGGTTTGCAGGTCAATCGGTGATATAGCCATCGGGTCCCTTCTTCGCCTCTTCGCCGGGTTCTTCGTATTTGGTAACCCGTACCAGGCCGTTCTCCAGAATAAAAGTTACCGCGCGGTATTCGTTGCGCACGTCTTCCTTTGCGTCCCTGATAAGTATCTTGACCCCCGGATATACTTTTGCCGACGCGGAGATCCTTCCGCGCGATTTGAGCGTGGCAAGGAACGCTTCGATTTTTTCGGTCTCTTCTTTATTTTTTTGAAGATCACCCATAAGCTCCTGCCGCTTGTCCATAAGTTCGGTAAGGTAGGCTTCTTTATCTTCGGGAAGGCTCTTTCGCTGTTTTTTGATATTGATCAATGTTTGAATGTTAAGCTGAATTTCCTCAAGCTGTTTTTCTGCGCTTTCTTTTTGCGCGCCCAGTATTTCAAGCTGCGCCTTGCTCTTGGGATCAAAACCCACTTCGCAGATTGTCTCGGTGCCCGAAGTGGGACTGCCCAAACTCTTCGCGTTAATTTCTTCGGTAGCCCGCAGACGCCCGCCGACAATTGACGCGCGTTTGCCCTGGCAGATAATGCGCTTAAAGGCGTCGACCTGCGAATTGATAATGCCGTCGGAAACGACCACCATGTTTCCCGCTTCAACCTGGGCGTTTTCGATAAAGCGCGCCCAGATCGAGCGGCCCGATCGTATCAGTCCCGTACTCTTGCCGGTAATTCCCTGATGGACGATGATGTCCCCTTCGGCGTCAAGTTCCGCTTTTTCCACGGTGCCGTCCACTTCGATGTTGCCCGCGGCCTTGACCGAAAAACCGTCTTCCACATTGCCGGTAATGATGACGGTTCCCAAAAAGATAATGTTTCCCGTTTTAATGTTAACGTTGCCCTGAACGGTGTAGACGGGCTCGACATTGATCTTGCCGCTCGAGACAACCACCTGGCCGTTCATATCGGCAACAATCGTAACCCCGTCGTCGGCAACATGAACATTCTTTCCCAGGGGCATGGCGATCTCTTTGCCGTTTTTGGCGGGAATCACCTTGCCGGTGACGGTTTTTCCCGTAGCGCCGTTTTCGGCGGGAATCTTGACCGCCAGGGGCTGGCCCTGCACGACATTCTGAATGATGTTGAGATCCTTAAAATCAACCCTGCCGTTGGCGCTTTCCCGCAGGCGTATCCGCGAAAGATCCGTTTCAAAATTATACTGGATGTAGGAATCCCTGCCGTCGGCGGGCCTTGCGCCAAAGGCAACCTGAACGGGCTCCTTGTACACGGGCTGGTCGGCAAAGCGGGAAAGAATCTGTTCGTCCACGCCAAAAACAACCTTGTTGTTGCGAAGGAACGAAAGATAGGTTTCAAGGGGAATGTCGCAGCCTCCCCGCCCGGGGGGCTGTACGGTAATATACGCCTTCATTTCGTCGGCCGTAATGTCAACCGAAACCATGGTGTCATTGGTGGGGATGCGCTCAAAATCGCCGATACGCACATAAACGCCCGATTCTTCCCGAATAATTCTTGCGACCGCTTCCTGGTTGTAGTCACCGGCGCCCCGCGCGGCAATCAGCTGGATCACCCCTGCGGGAGCGGCCCTGCGGCCCCGTCCCACCGGAGGCGTCACCTTGAGATAGACCCCGTCGTGAAGCAGCTGGACACAGGCTTCGCCGTCTTTGTCAAGCTGGGCCTTGGCGGCCGCGGCGGCTTCTACGGCGGCGGCCGTCTTTTCTTCCTCGATGGTTTCGACGGTGACCCGCTCATAGGCGCGGATCTTCCAGGACTTGGCGCCGGCGCCAAAAACGCCGGAAAATCCCCGCGTAACGACTTCGTATTCAATATTGCGGATCGGCAGATTCAGCAGGGTTGACGCAACGCCGACCGCGTCTTCCAGCGTGGCGCCTTCGGCATCAATGGAATGTATTGCCCTGTCCCGCTCCAGGCGTTCTTTCATCGCATGCTGAAGCTGGACAAAATCAACCATGGTTACACGATGCCCTTTCTGATATTGGTCAGTTTTGAGCGCAGACGCAGTATCGCCTTGGTATGGAGCTGGCTTACCCTGGACTCCGTTACTTCGAGAACTTTGCCGATTTCCTTCAAGGTAAGATCCTCATAATAATAGAGGACGAGAATTTTCTTTTCTTTTTCGGGAAGATCGTTTATCGCCTCGATAATAACGCGGCGTATTTCTTCTTTTTCGACAATGACATCGGGATTGAGGCTTGAGGGGCTTTCGATGCTGTCGCCGATGGAAACCTTGTCGTTTTCATCGCCGGAAAACCAGACGTCATTGAGCGATAAAATCGAAGTGCTGGAAATACGCTGCATGGTTTTAAGAAAATCGCTTTCGTCCATTCCCATCGATTTGGCGATTTCCTGATCGGTGGCCGTTCTGCCCAGCTGCGCCTCAAGAGAGCCGATGGCGTCTTCCACTTCGCGCGTTTTTTGCCTGACGGAACGGGGAACCCAGTCTATCGTACGCAGTTCATCAAAGATCGCCCCGCGAATCCGCGTAACGGCATAAGTTTTGAATTTAACGTTTTTTTCGGGATCAAATTTGTCGATGGCGTCAAGAAGGCCAAAAACGCCGAAACCTACCAGGTCGTCGAATTCAACATTGTGGGGCATGCCCACGGCAACCTTGCCGGCCACATATTTTACCAGGGGGGCGTACTGTTTGATAAACATTTCGCGAATTTGGGGATCGCGGTTCTTGCGATACTTAATCCAGAGTCCTTCTTCCGTTTTTTCTTCCATGGGCTGTTCAGCGCCCAGGAAAGTATTGGCCATAAATCTATCCTTTTTCGTCCTTTTTCAATACGGTCCGTATCGCCTGGGCCAGATCCTTGGGATTAAAATCCCCCGCCATGCCGCTTTTGTCTGAACCGGAAGAAAGGGGCCGCCTTGGACCGTCCGTCTCAAAAGCTATCGCCTCGACCGCCGCCGCGGCATCCCTGCCGGCCTGGCTGTACGCTTCGGAAAAGCCGTCCATATCGGGCAGGCCGTCTTTTGGCGCGGCCGCCTCGGCGTCAAAGCTTTCCGGGCCGCCGGAAAGCGCCCCATCACTATTATACCCAATATCTTCTTCCTGGTCCATACCCGAAAAACCGGCGTTTTCTTCCGGCGGAACGGCGCCCGCGTAAACACTGCCGCCAATGTTATCCACGGTATCGGAACTGTCGGTGGGAAAAGCCCCCTCGGCGGACCCGACGGTCACATCGACATGGGAGCCGGGGGCGGGAATGTCGAGGTCGTCTTCCCCGGGGGAAAGCAGTTCGGGAAGAAACTGGTTCACCAGCCAAAAGACCAGGCAGGCAAGGGCGAAAAAAAGGCCCGCAAAAAGACCCGCGCGGATCAAAAGCGCCGCCATGCTGATGCCGTTAATGATCCCCAGGGCAAGAGATACGGCCGACGCCAAAACCGCCGCGATACCGGCTATTTTGAAATTGAACAAGCCTAGTCTCCCTTAAACATACGCTTGAGCATAGTCCCAAAGCCTCCGTTATCCCGCATTTCGGTTTTTTCCATGCGGCCGACGATGTGCTGCACACACTGGCTCGCCTTGCATTTGGGGTCCACGACCATAAAGGGCCGCTGCCTGAGGACAGCCTGGGAAACGGCGCTGTCGTCGAAAATAAACCCCAGGTACTCGACTTTGAGGTTAAGAAACTGTCCGGTAATGCTGATCATGCGCTCCGCGACCTTACGGGCCTCGGCGGCGTTTTTGACCCTGTTAACCACCAGCTTTAAACCCATATTAAGGGAATTGATTTCGGTAGCGATGATCTTGATGATGCCGTAGGCGTCGGTAATTGCCGTCGGTTCAGGCGTGGTGATGATCATCGTATCGTCGGCGGCGGCGACAAAGTCCAGAACATTGCTTGAAACGCCGGCCGAAGTATCGATGATGATAATATCCGCGGCGGACAGGGTTTCCAGTTCGGCGATAAAATACTGGCGCTCGCTTTCGGTAAGATTGGCAATTTTGGAAAAACCCGAAGCGCCGGCCACAATGGAAATGCCGTATTCGGTTTCCACCATTATTTCCTTCATCGTTTTTTGTTTTCGGATAACATGGTACAGGTTAAATTTGGGGATCATGTTGAGCATGACGTTGACATTCGCCAGACCCAAATCGGCGTCCATAACCACAACTTTTTTGCCCGTCCGCGCATAGGCCAGGGCAAGGTTCACCGAAACATTGGTTTTTCCCACGCCGCCCTTGCCGCTGGTAATGGTAATAATGCGGGTCTTTTTGCCCTCCTTGGCCTTGACGGGTTTTTCGTAGGAGGTGTTTTTCTTCCGCATCATTTCCCGCAGTCGTTCAGCCTGATCTTCCATGTTTCACTTCCTCATTGGGTAAATAGCGCCTTGAGCGCTTCGTCAACAACAAAACCTTCCAGATTGACAAGAAAACGGATCACCGACGCTTTTTCCAAATCCGAGGGTACCGTCTGCCCGTCGGTGATAAAGACGGCGCTCTTTCCCGCTTCCGCGAGGGCGCTGATGACGTTTCCCACCCGTCCCGTTTCGTCGAGCTTGGTAACGATCACCGCCTTGTACTTAAACGGCTCAAACTGCCTGAAGATCTCGATGATGTCGCCGGTCTTGGTGGACGCGGATACGCAGAGAAAAAATTCCGCGCGGGCGGGACAGGCGTCAAGAACGGAGCGCATATCGCCCAGTCCGCTGTAATTGCGGGGGCTTTTGCCGATCGTGTCAATCAGGATAAAATCAACATCCCGCCGGTAAAGGTCCAGGACCTGTTTAAGGTCGTCGCAGCCTTCCACGGTGGAAACGGGTATTTCCATGATCTCGCCGAACTTGTCAATCTGCTGCTTGCCCCCGATGCGGTAAACATCCAGCGTTACAAGACGCACTTCTTTTTGCCACTCGCCGTCTGAACGTTCACCGTAATAAGCGCCGAGCTTCGCGATTGTCGTCGTTTTTCCGACGCCGGCGGGACCCAGCAGGACAATCACGCGGGGCCGCTTCCTGTTTGCCGCGTCAAGATCATAGATGCTGATGCTTTCGCCTATCCACTGTGTCACGCGCCGCTTTACGCCCTCATAGTCATCCAGTTCCTCAAGGGACATTTCACGGCGCAGGCGATCAAGCATGCCCTTGATATAGGACGGGGTAAAATCGTTGACGGTTAAATCTTCTTCAAGCTGTTTAAGGACGGCGTGTTCCGCCGTCTCCGCGGCCGGAACGGGACGGGCGTCCAGTTTCGCTTTTTCAACTTTTTCGCTTAAACTGCGTATCTCCTTAAGCACCGCGTCCATGGCGGCGTCGCGTTTTGCTTCGGCAAGATCCGCCTTTCCCCGCGCGGCAAGAATTTTCTGCCGCTCGGCCTCAAAGTCCAGGGGTTTTGATTCGCGGGGCGCCTGGGGGCCGGTGACCTTGCCGGTCACTTCCCATTCCTCATGGCCGCCGATTCCGAAAAAACCGCCGCGCCATACGGTCTTGAAGGGCCCCAGAAAAACATTGGTACCGTACTTCGCATAAATGCGCTGTTCACATTCTTCCCGTGTCGGAGCCTGTTCGGTAAAAAAAATGCTTTTTCCTGGTCCCATAGTTAAGCCGCCGCCGCCTCCAGTCTGATTTCACCCACCGATTCAACGGCGACGTCGCTCACCATTTCCGGCACCGATAATACCACCAGATCGGGCAATTCCCGCGAGGTAGAATATTTTACCAAAGAACGCGCCGCTTCGGAACATAAAATCACCGGCAGCCAGCCCTGTTCCTGTACGGCGGCTGCCGCGCGGGAGAGGTTTTTGATCCATTCCTTTTGTGTCACGGGATCCAGCGCCGCAATGGGACCGGAGGCCGTCTTGACCTCGCTGTCGATTATCTTTTGCTCAAGGCCGCTCTCGATGGTAAGAACGTGCAGTACCTTGTCGTCATCAGCATACTGCAGACAGAGCTGACGGGCCAGAGCCTGGCGGGCTTTTTCGGTAAGGAACTGTGTTTCCCTGATAACCGGCCCGTAGTCGGCCAGGGCCTCGAGTATCGCCGTCATGTTCCGTATCGAAACCTGTTCGCGCAGCAGATTCTGAATCACCTTTTGTATGTCGCCCAGCGACAGACTCTTTTGCGCCTCTTCCACCACCGCGGGATAGGTCTTGGCAAGCTCGTCGAGTATGCCCCTTGTCTCCTGACGGCCCAGAATTTCGGCGGCGTGATGTTTGATGATTTCGGTTAAATGCGTGGCGATAATCGACGGCGGGTCCACGACCGTATAGCCCGCCCGTTCCGCCTCGTCACGCTTGTCTTCGCGCACCCACAGGGCCGGCAGGCCAAAGGCGGGATCGCGGGTTTTTTCGCCGGCAAGTTCTTCCTTGACGCCGCCCGGATTGATGCAGAGGTAGTAACCCATGCGTATCTTCCCCCGGCCGACATCAACGCCCTTGATTTTAAGGCAGTATTCCGACGGCTCAAGGCGCATATTGTCGATGATCCTGATCCGCGGAATAACCAGCCCAAGATCCAGCGCCGATTCGCGCCTGATCCGCTGGACCCTTTCAAGCAGTTCCGCCCCCTTGTCGCGGTCAACAAGGGGGATGAGGCCGTAACCCAATTCCAGTGACATCGGGTCCAGCAGCGGAGGCACGGGCCTCATTTCGGCGCCCTCGTCTTTGGGTTTGGCCGCGTCCGCTTTTTTGGAAAGGCTCTCCTCAAAGGCCCGCTTCTTTTTACGCCGAAGCTGAAAGCCGTAAAAACCCACGAGCGCCGCCATGGGAATGAGCACATACCAGGGGAAACCCGGGAGGAAGGCGAAGCCCAAAAGCACTCCGGCGCCGATGCCGTAAATTTTCGCGTCCTGGGTAAACTGCCGTTTAAGATCCTCGCCAAAGGTATTTTCCGAAGCGGAACGGGTTACAATGATACCCATGGCGGTTGACACAAGGAGGGCGGGAACCTGCGAGAGCAGCCCGTCGCCGATGGAGAAGGTGATGTAGTTGCCCAGCGCGTCGATAATCGATTCGCCGTGAAGGGCCGCTCCCACAATGATGCCGCCCACAATGTTGACGGCGGTGATCAAAATTCCCACCATCACGTTGCCCGAAATAAATTTACTGGCGCCGTCCATGGCCCCGTAAAAATCCACTTCGTGCTGAAGCTCGCTCTTGCGGGCCAGGAGTTCTTCTTCGCTTATCGAGCCGGAATTAAATTCCGCCTCTATGGCCATCTGCTTTCCCGGCATGGCGTCCAAACGGAAACGGGCCGCCACTTCGGAGGTTCGCGTGGCGCCCTTGGTGATCACAATGGCCTGTACGGCGATGATCACAATAAAGATGATGAAGCCCACCACAAGCCCCTCGCTTCCCCGCGAACCGACCACAAAGGAAGCGAAGGCGCTTATCATGCGGCCGTCAAAGGCGGCGCCCTTGGTAAGGATCAGGCGCGTGGAAGAAACATTCAGGGCCAGGCCAAAAATGGTAACCACCAGCAGCACGGTGGGGAACGAGGAAAAGTCCGTCGCCTTTTTGGTATAGAGTACCAGGAGCAGTATCATCAGCGAGAGGAGGAGGTTCATCGCCATGAGCGTATCGAGCAGGACGGTGGGAAGGGGAACTACCAGCATGACCACCACCGACACTACGGCGGCGGCAATGGCGATATCGCTTGAGTCTCCCGGCAGTTTTGAACTTGAAGTTTTTATATCCGACATAGCCTGTTTCCTTTTACGCTCCAATTCCGTTCGCGCGGCGCGCTTCATTTATGCCCTGAACCTGGGAATAGATTAACGCGACCACTTCGTAATACCTGAGCGGCACGATCTGGCCGATGCCAACTTCCGCGTAGAGGGCCCGCGCCAGCTGCCTGTTTTCGACCATGGGCACCTCGTTTTCCCTGGCGATGGTTTTTATGCGAAATGCCGTTTCGTCGACGCCCTTGGCGGTAAGGCGCGGCGCTTCCATCGTAAAGTTATTCCACTCCAGGGCGCAGGCAAAGTGGGTCGGGTTGGTAACCACGACATCCGCCCTGGCGACATTGACCGCCATGTTGCGGCCCATCAATTCGCGCATGCGCTGCCGTATCCTGCCGCGGATCTGCGGATCGCCATCGTGCATTTTTCGCTCTTCGGTTACTTCCTGCCGCGTCATCTTCAGCGACTGGCGGTACTGCCAGCGCTGAAAGAGCAGGTCCGGTATGGAGAGAAGGAGCAGCAGCAGGGCGGAAATGATCAGCATGCGTATGGCAAGACTGGCGACGGTGGTAAAGCCCAGCCAGAGCCCGGCCGTCTGGAGGTTTCGCAGTACGTCGATGCGGGAACGTATCAAAAAAAACGCCACGGCGCCGATGATCGCCATTTTGATGATGGACTTGGCAAAATTAAAAAGCCCTTCCATCGAAAAAAGCGTCCTTTGAAAGTAACGGCCAAAGCGGGGAACAATGCGCGAAAAGTCGGGGACCAGCGGCTTGGTGGTAAAGAGGGGGCCGACCTGCACCAGATTGGAAAAGATCGCCGACACCAGCGCGGCGCCCGCGATGGGCAGGGTAAGCTTCGCAAAGTAGCTGAAAAAGACTCCCGCCGTTATGCCGTCGGCGACGGGGTCAAGCTCGTTGATACGCGTAAAGAAAAAACGTATCATTTCGACGCTGGTTCTGAGCAGGTAGCCGGACAAAAACAAAATCGTCAGCGCCGGAAACAGCAGTCCCAGGGCGGCGATCAGTTCCTGGCTTTTGGCGACCCGCCCTTCTTCGCGGGCCTTGCGTATCTTGTACTCGGAGGGTTCTTCGGTACGGCCTTCGTCTTCCGCGGCGAACCACTGGAGATCGATGAACAGCAAATCGCTCATACGCCGCCCCCAATCTGCCGGCCTATCTGTGTGTAGAGCGTTTCGATGGCGCCGAAGCCGGCGTTTATCACACGGCCGAACGCTTCGACCATGGCGGGCATCGTGGAAAAGATCAGAAAAAAGGCGGTGATGATTGAAATGGGAAAACCTTCCGTCAAAATATTGATCTGGGGCGCCGCTTTTGAAATAAGACCGGTGGCAAGGGAAGTAAGAAAGAGGGTTCCCAAAATGGGCATCGAAATTACCATCGCGTCGAGGAAGAGCCGCGACAGGCCCGCAAGGAGCATGCCGATGATCTCTTCACGTCCGCTTGCCAGGGCGGCGGTGTTGATCGACTGGAGGGATCGCAAAAAGCCGCCGAGGAATAATTCGCTAAAACCGTTTAGCGAGAGAAACACGAGCATGGCCACAAGGTTAAGGTACTGGCCCATAAGGGGATTTTCGATCTGCGCCAGCGGATCGAATGTTTCCGACGCGCCAAAACCCATCTGGAGCGAAAAGAACTGGCCGGCGGTTGAAAAGGCCGAAAAGATAAGCGTGATAAAAAATCCCATGATCACGCCGATGAGCGCTTCGCTGGCAATCAAAAAAACAAAACTGATGGAAACAAGTTCGATGCCCCCCGTGTTGACCGCCTGGGCGCCGGGCATGGCGGCGTAGGCGGCAAAGCCCGCCAGAGCCACCCGCGCTATCTGGGGGTTTGCTTCGGAAGAGAGCAGCGGCGCCGTTTCGACAAGGGCCAGCGCCCGCGCGGCGACAAGGAGAAAAAGCGGCGCCTGATTCAAAAGCTCCCTGATCAATCAATCACTCCCCGCGCGCTAACGCGCCATCTGCGGAATCATTCGGAAGAGTTCTACCGTATATTCTCCCAGCGACGAAAACATCCATCCTCCCAAAAAACCCAGAACCAGAAGAATGGCGATCACCTTGGGAACAAAGGTAAGGGTCTGTTCCTGTATCGAAGTGGTGGCCTGAAGTATCGCCACCACAAGGCCCACGACCAGCGCGGTGAGCAGCATGGGGGCGGCCAAAAAGAGCACCTGTACAATACCGCCGCGCAATAAACTGGTAGCTTCTCCCAAACTCACGTTTTACCCCAAAATAAATGAACGGACCAGCTGGCCCGTCAAAAGGCTCCAGCCGTCCACCAAAATAAAAAGCATCAGTTTGAACGGCATGGATATCATCACCGGCGGCAGCATGATCATGCCCATGGACATGAGCGCGCTGGCTACCACCATATCAATTACAATAAAGGGAATAAAAAGCATTATTCCGATTTTAAAAGCCACGGTCAACTCGCTCAAAATAAAAGCGGGTATTAACACATAGGTGGGAACATCGGCAAAATTCTGCGGCCGGTCAAGGCCCCGCATCCTCATAAAGAGGCGGATATTTTCCGGCCGGCCCTGCATTTGGCGGAACATAAAAAGCCTCAGGGGGCCTTCGGCTTCGCGGTAGGCGGTTTCGACACTGATGTTTCCGTCCGCCAAAGGCCGGAACGAGTTTTGGTAAATGTCGTTCAGGGTGGGGAACATGATAAACAGCGTGAGAAAAAGACTGATCCCCAAAAGCACCTGGTTCGGCGGCACCTGCTGCAGCGAGAGGGCCCGCTTGACAAAATCAAGGACAATGGAAATGCGGAGGAAGCTCGTCATTAAAATAATAATGCTCGGCGCCAGGGACAGCACCGTAATAAGCAGAAGCAGCCGCAGCGAAAAGGAAACTTCCTGTCCGTTGGCGGGATTGCGGACCGTCAAATCGATAAAGGGGATGACGCCTTCCCCGGGAGCGGGCATTTCGGTGGTTCCCGTCCGCGAAGGATCGGGGGCGGGAACGGTCGTACCCGAAGTCGACGCCGGCGGCGGCGTTATATCCTGCGCAAAAACACCGGCGGCAAGAATGAAAAGAAGGCCCGGGATCAGCCAGCCCCGCCGCAGGCAGCGGGGTATGGTTGTTCCCGCAGGGAATTGCAGCCGGGGTTTAATCCCTTTTTTAAGCGCCCCAGGAGACGGGGCATTACACCCTGTATTCGTGCGGCGAAACAGTTTCGTCATCCTAAAACCTCTTGAAGCGCTCGCGGCGCCGGCGCATGGTGTCGAGGCGGTCCTGTTCGGGGGGAACGCTTCCGCCGCCGCTCAATTTATTGAGCAGGCTGCGGAATGACGAGAGGGGCGTCAGCGCCTCGGCGCTTTTGCGGGAACTGTCAACGAGCATGGCGTCGACCGCTTCCCTGTCGTCAAGATCGGCGATATGGTTCACCCCGCCTTCTCCCGAACCGATAAGATAGGCCCTGATCCCCACGGAAATAACGTGGACATAGCGGCCGCTTCCCAGATGAGTCGAGGCGAGTATCTTGAGGTGGGGATTCTGTTCCGCCTGGGGACGGGCAAGCCGTTTGAGGAAAAAGACGAAAAAATAGATCACCGCAGCGACAAGGAGGAGCGCCAAAAACATGCGGAGCACGGTGAAAATTGACAGGGGTTCCGGGCTGAAAGCGTTTTCGTCTTCGATGGAAAGAAGCATTTCTTCTTCGCGCACCGGCGGAGCGGCGTCAAGCGACATATCCGCCTCGTTCGGCGCGGGCGTAACGGTCGCCGCTTCCGG
>JAITBL010000026.1 GCA_031283575.1 Treponema sp.
AAAGGCCAGGTTTGCCGCGGCGTCCTTTTCACCCTCGTTAAAGAGCGCCTCGCGGGCGGCAATAATCCCCAGCGATGATTCTTCATGGGAGGGAACCAGATAAATGGTTTTGGCAAACCAGGAAACGGCCGCCTCGAGCATGCCGGTTTTAAGATAGCTTTTTCCCAGCGCGTACATTAATTCCGGCTCGGGGCCCAGGCTATGGACCGCCTTTTGGAGCAGGGTCGTTACCCGCCGCGGATCTTTCGACGTTTCCGATTCGTAGAGAATTGAAAAACGGGAAAGAATATCCGCGTCCCCGCCGAGTTTTTTGGCGCTGTAGAGGGCCTTTTTAAGGGTTTTAAGATCCCGCCCTTCCCAGGAAATGAGGATCAGGGCGTACCAAAGCTGGACGCTTCCCCCGTCCTGTTCCAGCGCCCGCCTGAGGTGGTTGACCGCGGCGGGATAATTTTTTAGGTTGCGCTGGGCCTCGCCGTACATGGCGTGGATTTCCGCCGTGGCCTCGCGGTTTTTGAGCCACTCGCGGCAGGCGTCGGCGGCGCGCCGCCATTGGCCCGATTGGAGCAGGGAAGTGATCATAAAGCGATCGACAAGTACGCCCGTCCAGGGAAGGTCCGGCAGATCGGCGCCCTGGCCGCGCAGTATCGAAATATCCTCGATTGCGTCGACGCTGCGCCCCAGTTCCATGTAGATCGACGCGCGGTACCAGCGGATCATCGGGTCCTTCGGCGAGAATTCGAGCGCTTCGGTATAATGTTCCGCCGCTTCTTCGAGCATTCCCAGACTGCGGCAGGCCCGCCCCAATTCAAGGCGGATAAGAGGGCCGTCCTTCCCGTTGTCAAGGACAAAACGCAGCATCCCCGCGCCAAGTTCGTAGTTTTCGTTCCGGCAGACGCGGATCGCGCGGATAAAGAGGGCGTTAAGATAAGCGCGGTAAACGCGCCGGTTTTCAGGCGCCCCTTCTACGGCCCGCTGCAGCATATCCACCGCCGCGGCCGATCGCCTCGATTTGAGGTAAGCGACCCCCAAAAGGGCCATGATTTCGGCGTTTTTTTTGGCCCGTTTAAGGGCCTTTTCCAGATAATTGGCGGCGCGGTGGTAAAAACCCAGAACCAGACAGCTTCGGCCGGCAAAGAGATAACCTTCGAAGCTGCGCGGTTTAAGCTTAGTGTAGTCGTTAAAAGCGGCCAGAGCGCGGGAATAATCGGAGAGGCAATGGAGGGCCCGTCCAAGATAGAGAAAGGCTTCCGGCGGGCCCTCGTATTCCGAGATAATTTCCTCAAGGATCGCTACGGCCTTTTCATAGTCGCGGCGCGCTCCCGCGGCCATCGCTTCCTTCAGCCTGATCCGGCCTTCCCCTGCGCTCCGTTTAAACGCGGCCTGGCGGTAAAAACTCCCCGTCCTAATCGTTATTTTGCCCTGGAAAGGGTGACGGCGCAGGTAACGACGATGTCGTCCACCGACGCGCCCCTCGAGAGATCGCTGATCGGTTTGGCGAAACCCTGAAGGAAGGGGCCAAAGGCTTCTGCCCTGCCCAGGCGCTGTACCAGCTTGTAGCCGATATTCCCCGATCCCAGATCGGGGAATATCAGGGTGTTTACCCTGCCCTTGACGGGGCTTCCCGGCGCTTTCTTTTCGGTAACCGAAGGAACGAGGGCGGCGTCGGCCTGGAGTTCGCCGTCAAAAACAAAATCGGGATTCTTTCCCCTGAGAAGCTCAACGGCGTTCTGAACCTTGGCGACATAGTCGTGTTTCGCCGAACCCTTGGTGGAAAATGACATCAGGGCCACTACCGGTTCGGCCCCGAGGAATTCACGGCAGCTTTGGGCGGCGCTGCAGGCGATGTCGGCAAGCTGCTCGGCGCTGGGGTCGGGAACGACGGCGCAGTCGGAAAAAATAAGACAGCCCTCTTTGCCCCAGCCCTGATCCATACCCGCCATGACAAAACAGGAAGAAGCCGTCTTGAGGCCGGGAACGGTTCCTATAATGGTGAGCCCCGCGCGGAGCACGTCGCCGGTGGTATTTTCGGCGCCGGCCACCATGGCGTCGGCGGCGCCCTGATGAACCATCATGGCGCCCCAGCGGAGGGGATCGGCCATGTCGATTTTTGCCTGTTCGGCCGTCATGCCCTTGTGTTTGCGGAGTTCGTAAAATACACCGGCATAGGCGTCAAGGATCGCCGAATAAGCGGGGTCCGTCACGGCAATGCCGTCGAGTTTTACCCCCGCTTTGGCGGCGGCGTCCCTGACGGCGGCGTCCGGACCAAGCAGGGTTACTTCCGCGGCGAGCCCTTCATCGGCCAGTCTGCGGGCCGCCCGTATCGTACGGCTTTCGGTTCCTTCGGGAAGGACGAGCCTTTTTTCAAGTTTTTTCGCTTTTTCAAACATTTCCTTTACAAAATCCATGTTACCCCCTTAGGTTTTCGCGGCCGGTACCGCGAACGTTTACAGCATACCCTGTTAGGGCTTTGCCTTCAATACCGTGAACGGGACTTGCGGGACAAGGCTTGAAAAAGGGCGCGTGACAGGATAAACTCAAATCCATGACCGATATTCACTACGACGCCCTGGAACTTGAGGATTTTGACACGATACTTTCGCCGGATATCGAATTTTCCGGCTCCCTCCGTTTTGACAAGCCTTTTTTGATCAAGGGAAAGGTTTCCGGCGAAATCGACGCCACGGGACTTTTGGTGATTGACGAAGAGGCGGTAGTGGAAGCGAATATCAAAGCTTCGCGGGTAATCATTCTCGGCACGGTCAAGGGAAACGTGAACGCCGGCGAGAAGGTGGAAGTTGCCATTACCGGCAAACTTACCGGCAATGTGACGGCGCCCGAGATCAACATGGAAACGGGCTGCCGCTTTACCGGCCGCTGTATCATGACCACATGAAACGCTGTCTGTTCTGCGGCCTTCTGGTCCTGCTTGCCGGAGCCCTCCATGCCCAGCGGGCCGACGCCCTGGCGGAGTATCGGGCGGGCCGTTACGAAGAAGCCGTTCGAATTTGCAGGCAGGAATTGAGCGCCAGTCCCGATAATCTGGAATCCCACGTCGTATTGTGCTGGAGCCTCCTGGCCCTTCGCCGTTACGAGGAATGCCGGAGCTACGGGCTGGCGGGGCGCGCTATCAGCCGCTATGATCCGCGTATCATCGAAGTTTTGGGCGAGGCGTATTATTTTCAGGGGCGGAATAACGAGGCTTTGCAGTACTTTCAGGAATACATCAATCTGGCGCCCCAGGGAAGCCGCATCGACATGGTCTACTATTATACCGGCGAAGTATTCATACGGCTGGGACAGTACCGGCGGGCGGACATAGCCCTCTCCACGGCGGTGTACTATATGCCCCGCAACGCCGAATGGTGGACCCGCCTTGCCTACGCGCGGGAAAACGCAGGGGAAATACGCGAAGCCCTCAACGCCTACGAAAAAGCCCTCTCCATTAACGCCAACCTGACCGACGCCCTGCGGGGACAGGCGCGTGTACGCGCCGTCCTCGCAAACTGATTATGAACGCCGCTTTTTATACGCTGGGCTGCAAACTCAATCAAATCGAAACCGAATCCATCGCCGACGCCTTTCGCCGCGGCGGTTTTTCCCTGGTTTCCTGGGAACAGGGGGCCGATCTTGCCGTCATCAACACCTGCACCGTTACCTCGCGGGCGGAACAAAAAGCGCGGCGCGTCATACGCCTCGCGCTTTCCCGCTGCAAGACGGTGCTGCTTACCGGCTGTTCGGCGCGGAGCGGCGAAGAGGCGGCGCTGGCCGGTTCCCGCGCGGAACGGCTGGTTATTATCCCCGGAACGGCCAAGGACACGCTGCTTGATTTGCCGCGGTTTTTGGCGGATACGGGCAAGGCCGAAGGACGTTCGCTGCGGGCCTGGGCCGCGGAGCGGCTCCGCGCCGGGGCCGAAAACGCCGATCCCGAAAAAAAAACGCCGAAACGTCAATTCCGCTTTAATCCGTCGAATTTTTCGTTTCATTCGCGGGCCTTTCTTAAAATACAGGACGGCTGCGACCGTTCCTGCGCCTACTGCCGCGTTCCCCTCGTGAGGGGACGGAGCGTAAGCCTTGACGCCGCCGAGGTCCTCGCGCGGCTGCGGGATCTGGAAACGCGGGGTTTTGACGAGGCGGTGCTGACGGCGGTGAACCTTTGCCAGTATGAGGGCGGCAGGAATTTTGCCGGCCTGCTTGAACTGCTGCTCGAAGGCACGGAACGCATCGCCTTACGGCTTTCGTCGATTGATCCCGCGCTGGCTTTGGACGACGCTTTTATCCGCGCGGCCTCGGACAGGCGGATCAGGCCGCACTTTCACCTTTCCGTGCAGTCGGGAAGCGACGCCGTCCTTGCCGCCATGGGCCGCCCTTATACACGGGACTCTGTCGGGCGCGCCGTCTCGCGTTTGCGGGAGGCGAAAGACGATCCGTTTATCGCCTGCGACATTATCACCGGTTTCCCCGGGGAAGACGAAGGGGCTTTTTTGGAAACCAGAGCGCTCTGCGGGGAACTTGATTTTGCCGGCATTCACGCCTTTCCCTTTTCGCGGCGTCCGGGGACCAGGGCGTTTTCGCTCAAAAACCGCGTTCCCGAACGGCTTGCCGTTCTGAGGGTCGGAGAGCTTTTGGCGCTTTCCCGAACGGGCAGAAGACGCTACGCCGGACGCTGGCTGGGCAAAACGGTTGAAGCGGTACGACTGGGGGAACAAAAAAAAAGCCTGTTTTGCGCCGCATTGGCCGATAATTATTTAAAAGTCGGGATAAAATCCGATCGTTTGCCCCCCCGCGGCGCTTTTTTGTGCGAGCTGAAAGCGTTAAACGGCGGCGATAACGGCGGAACGGAAAATTTTGACATGACGGGAGAAATTGCACGAGGCTGATTATATGAAAACAAAATTTTTTCGACGGGATGCCCCGGCCGTTCCGCTGGTTATGGCGCTGCTGGCCGCGGCGCTCCTGGTTTCCTGTTCCGATTTTTTTACCCGCTCTCTGGGGGAATGGGCCAAACGGGACCCCGATTCGCTGATTCCCGCGGTGACGACGGGGAATGTGAAAAATCTGGTTGCGCTGGCCGAAAACGATCCCGATCTTTCCCTGGCCCTGCTCAAAAAAATCGCCTCGTCGGGAAGCGCTTCCGATCCGTCCATGCGGGCCGCGGCCCTCCAGGCGGCCGCCAACGCCGCGGGTCTGGGCACGGCGATTTTACAAAACGCCGGCAATATAAATGATCTTGACGAAGCGAAAATCCGCGAGATTGTCGCGAATACGGTAAAAAGCCTTGACAATCTTGAAACGGTAAGTTCGCTCCTTACCGGAATGCTTCCCGATCTGACCGATACTGACGGCTGGAATAATTTTGCCGCCGCTTCAACCCCCGGGGATCTTGCCATGGCGGCCGCGATCCTGCTTGCCGCCGAAGCGAAAAAATCCGGCGATCCTTCCGGTTATTTTGGCGTTTTTAGCCAGCCCGGCAGTACCGATGCGGAAAAAATGGCTGTGGCCCTTGCCGATAAAGCGGCGGCTATTCCCAACGACGGC
>JAITBL010000043.1 GCA_031283575.1 Treponema sp.
CCCATGGTTTTTCCACTGGCTTCGGAGTTTCTCAGTCTTAAATCCTTATGTAATAAGGATTTAAGACTTACGAAACATCCTACATTCAAGGAAGCTGTTCCAAAAACTGAAGTTTTGGATCAGCCTCATATGATAAGGCTTTTCTGCGCCGCCGCTTTATTCCTCATGGCGGTTCTTGCGGGCGCCCAGGGGCAGGCGGCGCTTTTGGCGGCGGAAATTCAAAGCGTCGAACAAAAACTGGGCAATGCGTCCCTGTCCGCCGCGGAACGAAAAGGCGCCCTGCTTGCCATGGCGCGGCTTTTTGAACTTTCGGGAAACATCGAAGGCGCCGCCAAAGCCTGGGCGGAAGCCGCGCGGGCCGCCGGCGCCGATTACGCCGCCCTGCTCCGCAGCGCCTACTGTTTGACCGCTCTGGGTGAATTTGAGGCGGCCGACGCCTCGGCCCTGGCCGCCCTGCGGGGAAACAGGGACCTTGAAGCAAGCGCCCGCTGCCTCCACGGCTACATCGAAGCCCTCAGAACAGGAAACACCGCTCCCCTCAGAGAGCTTTTAGGCGACGCCGCCTGCCGCGAACGCTACCCCGGTATTTATTACGGCCTCTGGCGTATCGCGGGCGACGCCGACGCCCGCGCGGCCCTGCTGAGGGACTTTCCCCAAAGCCCCGAGGCCCTTATCGCGCGGGACACGGTAAATCCGGCCCCGACGGCCTTCTGGCTCCTCCTCGGCGCCCAGGCCGTTGCCGGCGCGGCGCCCGCTCCGGCCGCTCCGGTCCAAAACAGCCCTATCGACGGCGAAGAAGCGACGCCCGTCGGCGGCCCCCTGCTTTTGCAGACCGGCCTTTTCAGCCGCGAAGAAAACGCGAAGGCCGCCTCGGAGCGGCTTCGGTCAAGCGGTTTTACGCCCCTGATCACGCGGCGCGGCGTTAACGGCAGGGAATACTGGGCCGTCGGCGTAGCGCCCGGACAGGACTACAACGCGACGCTGCTCAGGCTCAAAGACAGGGGGTTTGACGCCTTTCCGGTTTTTTAACGATCAGCTTCTGTTCAGGACTACCGCGGCCTCATGAAGATCCTGTATCCCCTTGGTACTGATCCGTACCCGTGTCAGGGCAAGTTCCCCCGGCCGTGCAGGGTTTTCGCCGCTGCGGACAACCCTGAAAATTTCGCGGTCGGGCGTTTCTTCGGCCGCGGCTTTGCCGTTATGGGGCGTGGTTTCGGGACGCAGTTCCAGCAGTTCATCGGCGCCCAGATTAAAGAAAACATACTTGCCGCGGCGTTCCGCCTGAGCCCCGTCGGCCTGGATGACATAGGCGCCGCTGCGGGAAAAGTTGATCGCGCCGCCGGTTCCGGAATAGTTTCCCTCGATGTAGGGCGCGACACTGTTTTCCTGGCGTACGGTTTCCACCGTTTCAAGCCGCTGGTAGCTTCCGTCCCAGACCGTATTGGGCAGGCCCCGCAGATAAGCGTCCTGATACACGCGGATATGGATGTTTTCCAGCGATACCAGGTCGATGTTGATCGTGCGGCGCAGTTTGGTCAGCGAAATATTACGGCTGTTAATATGCAGGCCGTACCGCGTCGAAATTGAGTCCTGCCAGGTGAACACTTCTTCCGACCGCGTATCGTAAAAAATAATCTCCCGCCCGGAATTGTTGAAGTAAAGGTACTGCCGCCGCGGACCGTCGTCACGATACCACATTCCGCCGATAAAAGTTTCAAATTGTTCGGGATTTCCGTTCAATAATTCCCTCAGCCGCTGCTGTTCTATCTGGCGGCCGGGAATTTTAACTACGCGGGACTGCTCGTAGAGGCCGTTGCCGCGGTTAAAGGCATAGGTTACCTCGATCTGGTCGAGCAGGTTGGCCGAATCATAATCCCTGCCGAAGGTCGAAATGGTAAGGCTGCGGCCCTGCTGATAGGCGGGGGCATCCTCGACGATAATGGAGCCTTCGATAAGAAATTCGGCGATTTTGCTGAACGGCTCGCCGCTAAAAGCCGCCGTACCGTTGTTTTTCCGGAAAACCGTCAAAGTTTGCTCGTTGGCGCCGTTCATTCCCGACACGAGAACGCAGATTCCTCCGTCCCCGATAAGATCTTCGCTGTAGAGGATCAGGGTGCCGGACCTTGATACGGCGCTCGCGGCGCTCCAGACGCGGTAATCACTGCCGCCGTCGTTATCGACATAGGCTATGCGTATGGGGCTGTCAACCTCCCGCTGGTTCCTGAAGGCGATGATCTGTTCTTCATTGATATCGCCGTCAAAGTCCCTCGTGAGGACATCAAGGACGACCTCGCCTTCGTCCAGGCTTATCCTTGACCGGCGGGCCTCCTCGCCCGAGCGCTGAAAGTCCAGCGCCTCGCCGCCCGAACCCGTGGTCTGGGGAATTACCACCCGCGTTTGGGTTTCGGTGTTTTTCCGGGGCGAAAAAAAGTCCTTGGGAAGAAAAATCAGCGCCCCGATAACCACCGCCGTAAGGAAAAAAACGATGATGGTAAAAACCTTTATGTGGCCTCTGGTCATGTTTTAACGGCTTTCCATATTCCGCATATAATAAGATGAAGCCCTGTCGATACGGCCGTCAAGGTCAAGACCCACGGTAAGGACCCTCCAGCCGGAAAAACTGTCGACGCGGGAATAACGGAGCAGGCCTGATAATTCCGCCTCGGCCTGTGGCGGGTCTTTGGCCCCGCTCCCCGAAACCAGCAGCGTGTAGCTCAGCCTTCCCGCCCTCAGCCTCCCTTTTACCTCGCTAAGGGCGCCGCGGTAGTCGGCGGCCTCTCCCTGGAAACGCAGCGCCCTGATGACGGTTTTTGCCGCCTCGCGGTCCGCCCCGGCGCCGGAAAAAACAAGCTCCGGTTTCGCTCTTGCCGTCCATATCCAGAGCCGGTCCCCGTCCCGGACTCTGCGGTCAAGCAGGGTGGCGCACAGCCAGTTGATCGCTTCGGTTCCGCCCCGTTTCATGGAAGAAGAGCCGTCTACAATGACGTAAACGTCCATGGCAAGGGCGGGGGTATCCGCCAGCAGCAGCCCGCCGAGAATCAAAAAAAGGGACAAAAAACCGCATTTTTTCAAATTTCCAAGATTCATGGGCTGATTTTACCATAAAAATAAAAAAATGTGCACAGGATCTTGAGAAAAATACCGAAAAGGCTTTACATTTTTTTTAAAATATTGGTAGAATGGTTGTAGTTGTAGAGGTAAAATTATATCTATGCTATGGAGGAAAGAAAATTATGGGAGCTATTGACCTGCCAAAAAGTCCTAACGTATTTCACCCCGAGAAGCCCAGCGCCGTAGGGTCGCGGAATTCTCTTGCCCAGGAATACAGGGATCAGCAGAATGAAGTAAACCAGCTGTTAGAAGAAGAAACCAACAAGGTTGTCCACCACATCAATTCCAAGCTGCCCAAGGATGTCCTTGAGCGCCTTGATATCATGGGCGGCGTAAAGGAAAAGCTGTATAACTACTTTAACCAGAACTACCAGAACATGTTCAACCGTTACGTGGTAACGACTGAAGATGAAATGGTAAAAAAGGTTCGAAACTTCATCGATAAAGAAGAAACCAAGGTCCTGTCGCGGTATACCCCCAAGGAAGTGGCGGATCTGCTCGACGCGGTTGGCGGCGCCGACAAGTTCAATACCGGCGAAATCGAAAAATCCATGGTCAACATGTACGGCCACCTGCAGGGGCACATCCAGCGGGGAGTCAACGATCTGGAGAACCTTACCAACAGCCTTCTCAGGCAAAAGACCGATACCGGCGCCTTTATCCGGGGCGAAAACGCCTATTCTATCGTCAAATGCGCCTTTAAGGACAATATCAGCAAGCCCAAGACGGTAAGCGACGTTAAACTTTCCGTCAATATCCTTGATTCCGAGCTGATCAGTCCCATTTTCCACTACCAGTCGACGGTGGAATTCCTTATCAAGGACCTTCTTTCCAAACACATCATGGATTCCATTGACAAGGAAATCGAAAAACTCAAAGACGAGCGCATCGATCAGGGCCTGGAAGAGCTTACCGACGGTGAAATCATCTTTACCAAGATGGGAAAAATCACCAGTTACACCGATGACGAAGTCGATAACCCCGAATCCAAGCGTTACAACGTCATGGCCAAGGAGCTTATGGAGCGGCTTTCCGACCTCAGGGCCGAAATCGACCCCGATACCTTCGACGCCCTGAATATCCGTGAGAATCTCAAAAAGATCATCGATATTGAAAACATCCGTAACCGCGGCTTCAATACGGCGATCAACTCGATTACCAGCATCCTCGATACCTCCAAAATGGGCTATCAGTACATCGAAAACCTTAAAAACGCCCGCGAACTGCTTATCCGCGAGTACGAGGATACCGACGTATCCAACCTTCCCGACGAACGCTATTCGGTAAAGATGCGCTATTACGACAACGCCCAGCTCATGGAAGAACGCAAGTCCTACGACGTTCAGATGAAGAGCTTCGAAACCGAAGTTCAGCACCTCTGGGACGTACTCGAAGTCGTTTACCAGGGCCGTAAACCCGCCTTCCGTATTACCGACTTCGACGATCTTGCCAAAAAACAGCGTAACCGGATCCGCAAGGAAATCAAGGCCAAATCGGGCGATCCCCTCTACGAGGACATTGCCAAAGTTTGGGATGAAATCTCCTTTGTCAAGGCGACGGAGACCGATGTTGAACGGATGAACCGCACCTATATCTACGAAAAAGACAGGGTCCGCCAGCGTATCATCAAGATGCGGAACAAGATGAAGCTCATGTACGATTACCAGTACCCCGTTGAACGGCGGGTTATGGAAGACCGGCTTTCCTGGCTGGAAAAGGAATATGACAAGTTTGATTACATGATCAATCCCTATCACATTCAGCCCGGCCTCCTGCTCGATGTGGATATTACCTCCATCAAGCGGAAAAAAGCCACGCTCGACGCCATGGCAAACGTGTTGAACGAATTCCTCCACGGTGTGTCCAAAGGCTTCCAGGACGCGGCGTTTGCCTCGTTCAGCCGGAGGCGCTCCACGGTGCGCGAAGACATCAACCAGTCCTTTGCCGAAGCTACTTCCGAAGAGGAAGCCGGCGGCCCCGCGGCGGCCGGTCAGGCCTATCTGGATATGTTGAACGAAGGGCAGGGCGCCGCGGCGCTCGAAGCTCCCAAACGGGGCAGGGCGGCTTCGGCCAAACCCAAGCGTTCCGCCGGCCGGAGGGGCCGCAAAGCCGATTCGATGAAAGAAATCTAATCGTAGCTTTGGTTAATGACAAAACCGAAACGCCCCCGTTTCCGGGGGCGTTTTACTTGGGGGAAAAAAATGGCAAAAGAATTAGCCAACCTTGAGATACTTTCGCAAAGACCCGGCTTTAACTCCGCGGTACGGCATATCAAAAAAACCATAGCGATTATGGAAGACGCCGAAAACCGCGAGAACCTGGCCGACATGCTTTTTGAGGCGGATGACGAGGAGATGGCGGGAGACCGCGCGGGTCTTGTTTTAAGCATTCTCCTTACGGATAAAATGAAGTATAAAACGGTCTCGGCAAATCTCGAGTCGGTTGTCGCCGAACCTGCAAGCCTTGCGAAGGAATTTGAAAAATGGAAGGCCGTTGACCTGGTGGCGGCCTACCATCATCCCGAAATGGGACTTCTCGTGGCAAACCCCAAAATCGCCGAAGAGCTTGCCTCGTTTGGGGCGCTCAGGAAGCGGGAACTGCTGGTGGTGTACGCCGGCAAGGGCTCGACGCCCGCCGACGGGGAATGTCAAAAAGCCGCCGAGCTGGCGATCAAACTCTTTGAGGGCGTTAAGGTCAAGGCCCCGCCGGCCCTGCTGCGGGGGAGTTTTACCGTCCGTAAAGTCAAACAGCAGAGCGCGGAGCCCCGTGCTCCCAAGGCCGTCCGAAAGGCGCCCCGCCGGCAGGCGCCCACGGCGCCGGTTGCCCAGAGGGCGGCGCCTCCGGTGGTTACCCAGGCGGCGGTGCCCGCGGCAAGCGCTTCGGGACCGGTAAGGATGACTCCGCGCTACGCGGTCGTTGTCCAGAACGAGCTTTTCCACAATGGCAACGTTGAGGCCTGGAAGCGTATTGTTGCCAGTTACAACAACAAGTATCCCAATCTTCAGGTGTTTATTTACTACGACGGCGAGCGAATCCTCGACATCAATTCCCTGTTCAAATGGGGAAAGGTAAAGCACGGCAGCGCCATTGAGTTTGCCGTGGCGGGAAGCGATATCAAAGACGTGGCGAAATTGCAGCGTTATCTGGCCCAGGGCGCCAGCCACCAGTTCGAAGCCTTCCTTCGGGGACCGGTAAATACTGCCCTCAGGTTATTCTAAATAAGGAAACAGTTATGGATAAACGAATACACTTTTTCAGCCAGAAAGACGTCATTCCCAAAAGTGTGGCGCCGGAATTGCTGGGAATTCGGGGAAGGCAAGCCAACGAATTTGCGGAACTCAAATTCCCCATTTTGCCCGGTTTTATTATTGATACCGAGCTTGCCTCCGAGATCGATCCCAAAGCGATCCGCAAGGACGTCAATGATCTTTTGACCAAAACCGCCGGAATTGCCGGGAAGACCTACGGCGATCCGGATAATCCCATGCTGCTCAAAGTGGTCATATCTTCCAACCTGGCGATTACCAATTACCCCACACTCCATAACTTTGGCCTGGTCAAACCGACTATCGAAGGTTTTGCCAAATGGGTCGGAAAAGGTTTCGCCGCCCATGAGCTGCTTTTCCTCGTCAGGGGAATGCTTAAAATCGAAGAACGAATCAAGGAACTGGAAGAAAAAAGCAGGGAACAGGAGGCAATCATCGCCGCCCTGGGCGATCTTGATTCCATGCTCGGTATACGGGGGCCTTCCAACGAACTTGGCAAGAAAGAAAAAGTGATCCGGATCGACAAGAGCGCCGAAGAATACATGGATATTTACGCAAAATTCTTCCCCAGGGGTTTCTTCGAAAACGCCGAGGCCCAGTTCTTTATTACGCTGCTTGAAATTTCACGCATGTTCCAGATGGATGATCAGAACGATAACGATACGGCCCTTATGATCGCCCCCATGGTGTACGGAAACTACGGCAAGGATTCCTGTTCCGGCGCCTATTTCAGCCGTAACGTGGTAACCGGCGTTAAACAGCTCCAGGGCGATTTTTACCGCGAAAAGTTTAACGAGGCCGGCGGTACCGGTTCTCCCATCGAAAAGATCGGCCCGACTCATCTTAAAGAACTCCAGCGTATCGCATGGACACTGGAAGATAAATTCAAGGAAATCCGCCAGATACGCTTTACCATCGAAAACGGTAAACTCTGGCTTATTGAACAGCGCCTTGTTGACCAAAAATCAACCCAGGCCGACATCAAGCTGCTGCTCGACCTTGCCAAACGCAAGATTATTGACAACGCGACGGTGATCAAGACCATTGAACCCCTGCGGCTTAACGAAATTCTTCATCCGGTGATTGACCCCGCTACGATCAAGGGCTTCAAAAGCTGGAAGGGCGGCGTCGCCGGCGCTCCGGGCGCGGCCATAGGACGGGTGTATTTTTCCACCGATTCCCTGCTTGAGGCAAAAAAACTGGCTCTTCAAAAGGACGGCGACCAGCGCTTTATCCTCGTGTTGATTTCCAGCTTTGCCGAGGATGTCAAGGCAATCGAAGTAAGCACCGGCGTACTTACCGCCGAAGGCGGCTATTCGGCCCATGCCTCGGTAGTTGCCCGCCAGTACGGCAAGGTGTCCCTTGTGGCGCCGGCCATGAAGATAAAGGGTAAAGTGGCTACGCTGGGGAATCTCAGCTTCAAGGAAGGCGACTACATAACCTTGAACGTTCCCTTCTACGGCGAGTCTTCGGTGTATCTGGGAACGGCCAGGCTCATTGAGCC
>JAITBL010000077.1 GCA_031283575.1 Treponema sp.
AATATTCTTCCCAAAAACGGCGTCAGTCACCCCTGCGCGATAAATCCGTTCGTGTCCGTTCGTGTGGTTTGTGGTTATATTAAACTGGTTGTCTGTTTTACCACGACCCCACCAACCCCACGAATACACGATTGCCGTTCCGCGCAAGACAGTGTAGTATGTATGGTCATGTACAGTACCGGGCTGGCTTACCTGTTTTGGCTCCTTTCGGGCTGCGGGGTTTTGGGTTTTCACCGTTTCTACCTTGGCAAGATACCCACAGGGGTGCTCTGGATGTGTACCGGCGGCCTCTTTGGAATCGGGGCGCTTTATGATTTTTTTACCCTAGGCGGCCAGGTGAGGGAGGCCAATTACCATGAGGCAATCTGGAGCACGAGGCAGCGCCCCGCCGGAAGCTGGCGGACGGTTCACGACGGCGAAGCGCGGATCGTCAACGAACAAAGGCGGGAAAGCTCGGAACGGGTGTTGCTGCGCACGGCAAAAAACAACAGGGGGATCATAAGCCCGGGCGAGTTTGCCCTGGAAGCGGAGATTTCCATAGAGGAAGCGAAGAAGCAGCTTGACGCGCTGGTAAACAAAGGTTTTGCGGAACTGCGAGTACGCCGGTCGGGAAGCATAGTCTATGTGATTCCCGAATTCGCCGACGCCGATTCTCCGCTTGAGTATTGAAAATCCCGCTGTTTGGAGCCGTTCGGAGAAACATCCTTCCCTGGTGTTCATTCGTGGTTCATTCTTGGCGCCGGTAAGTTGATGAAAAGCTGGACTGGACGGCAAAAGTAGCGAGAAGTATACTGGAATTATGGAACTTGTCATTGAGTTCACCTCCGCCGCCTTCAAACATCAGGTAACCGAGGCGGATATTCGGTGGGCATTTGATACTGCCACATACGATGCTTGGTTCAACAAGGGCGATGAGAAAGATAAAGATAAATATTTGCTTATCGGTTTTGATCGGAAGGGTAATCCGCTTGAAATCCTTTACAACGTTATTGATGATAAGACCATAAATGTATTCCATGTAATGAAGTGCAGGAATATCTATTACCGTTTGTTACATAAAGAGGAGTAATGATGGCACGAATGACCGATGAAGAAGCGGACTATTGGGACGAATATTATACCAAGAATCCGCCTGTTCCTGGCCCCAATGGGACGGGATTTTTCACACGGAGCCGCAAGAAGGCGCGGTCCATTACGATTGATGACTTTTCAGCGGATTGGCTGCTGACTAAAGCGATAGCCTCTCATAAAACGCCTGCTGATATTATCAGCGATATGGTACAGAAAGAAATAGCCGCTGCCATGTAGTCAACGCAGCAAAGCTCATTGGATTGAAGAAGGTTCGTTTGTGGTTAAATCGCTTCATTCGTATCTGTGGGTCAAGTTTAACCTTCAGGGCGGGGTATCGTCATTTATTAAGCGGCTCTGAAACCAGTTTTCCCAGGGCGCGGTCCAAACGAATCCTGACATGTTTGAGCGGATCGGTGACAAAGAGGGCGATCTGGCAGATTTCGATCAGGGTGCCCGGGACAATTTCGCCGGAAACTTCCACCGAAGCTTCATCGTCGGAATTGATCCGGCCCAATATCGCGGTGAGCCGGGCGCTCAGATTTTTTTGTTCTTCCTCAAGGCGTTTTTGTAATTCATCCATTTTGGCGAGCCTGGCGCTTTCGCCGGCCGCCGTTTCCTGTTCCACAAGTTCTTTAAGTTTGGCAAGCTTTGCGGCGACAAGGCGCAGATTATTGTTACAGCGTTCTTTTTCCTGCTGGGCGGTAAAATCCACGCCGCAGTGAATACGGGTGGCGCGGCCCGACTTCCTGCCTATGCCGCCGGCTTTAATTCCCCTGACGGCATAGATATCGCCGCCCACGATCACGCCCTTATCGCTCATCTCGAGTTTTTCCATGGCAAAGACCGAAGAGTTGATGATGTCGGCGTCGACAAAAACATCTTTGCGGCAGGCTACCTTGCAGTTCTCGATAAATTTGGTACGAAGGCTGCCCCCCACTTTGACCAGGGCGCGCCCCCTGCCGATAATGCCTCCGAGCACGGTAAGATCCGTTTTGGTGATCACGTCGGTAACATCGAAGGTCTGTTTGATCGTTACCGAACCGCCCGAATAAATTTTAAAACCGTCGGAAACGGGGCCTTCGATTTCCACGTCGCCGGGAAACTCAATGTGGCCGGTGCGGTAATCGACCGCGCCTTTGATCACCAAAGAATCGCATACATTAAGAACGCCCTTTTCTTCAATGAGCTGGCCGTTAATTTCAGCGTAAATAAATTTACCGTCGTTTCTTGTGTTCGTTCCGCCCGAAACGCTGGGGGGCCGTACGGTGGCGTGGGGAATCGTGACGCCGTGAATGTCGCGGCCGTCGCGACCTTCTTTGCGCGACTTGAGTTTAGCCAGGGCCTGGCCTTTCTTTACAATGGTAAACGGCGAAAAGGACTTGTAGTCGACGCTGCCGCCGTCTTCCGCCTGCCGTGAGGCATAATGGAGATTGGGATTGAGCTGGAAGTATTCGGCCAGTTCGTTAACCGGCGGCTTTCCCCGCGCGATGACGACGTCCCGAATCAGATGATGGTTAAGGTTGCAGTCGGTTACCGTTTCCTGAATGTTGTCCCAGAGTACGCCTTCGATAACATTGAGCCTGTCCAGGGCCGAGACGATATACTCGGCGCTGAGGGGCCTGCCCCCGGCCACCGGCGGATAGAAGTCGGCCTTTGCCTCAAGGCCGTCCCCGGAAAAAAGCACCGAGACGTTACCGTCGTTTCGGCCGCCGGCAAGGAGTAAAACGCGGTTGGTCTGATCCGCCCCGTCTTCGGGAACAGGCTTGTTTTTTTCCATATAAACGATAGATCCCTGTATAGAGTATCGGCTCAAAATACGCCCTTTTAAAGCGCGCGAGCCGGCGAGCGCGGCTGAACGTTAATGCAACACGGCGTGGGCCCCATAAAATGCACTGTTAGCCGATGAAAGCTAAAAGGGCCCTTTCATCCCGATAAAGCGCGCGAGCCGGCGGGCGCTTGTATAAATTTTCGCAAAACGGTATATTTATACAATAGTATGAATCGTTCATCCCGCCTCAAGGCTGTTTGCAGGCTGATTAAAAACAATCGTATTGAATCCCAGGAGCGGCTTCTGCGGCTTTTGGAAAAAGAGAATTTCCCCGTGACCCAGGCGACCCTGTCCCGCGACCTCAAACTCCTTAAAGTGAGCAAGGCTTCCGACGGCAAAAGCGCTTATGTGTACACGCTCCCCAGCGACGCCGAGCGGAAAGAGAGCGAAAAGGTCTACATCCGCGACTTTTTGCGGGGTTATATTTCCATCAACTGGGCGGGAAACCTCGCGGTGATCAAAACCTATTCGGGTTATGCCGACGTCGTGGCGACGGCCGTCGACAACCTGGGCCTCGATGAAGTAATGGGAACGATCTCCGGCGATACGGCGGTTTTTGTGGGCCTGAGCGAAGGGGTGACCGGCGCCGACCTCGTGATGCGCCTGCGGGAAAGCATTCCCGATCTGGAAGCTTAGCGCCTGTTCTGGCAATACCGGCGGTTTTATGCCAGTAGATTGTAACATCTAAATAGCTATATAATAAAAAAGAAAGGAAGAAGAATATGAGCCACAAAGATACACCAAGTAGACCGCTACGTGGTCAATCAGAAAGCACAAAGGGGAGAGCTTCCTCTTCCTTTGTGCGCCTTCCGCGCCTTTGTGGTTAAAAATTCTTAAACAGCACTTTTAGCTGTTACACGACGTTGGCAGAGAGGAGGAAGCATGAAGTACAGCGATTTGGATCAATGCGCCGCCTGGGAGAAACTGCGCAGTCTTGCCCCGGCCGGCAAACAGTTCGATTACCGCGCGCGGCTTACGGCGCAGCGGGTCGCGGCCTGTTCCGTTCCCATGGCGGCCGGCCTTGGCTACAACTGGGCGGCAAAGGCCGCCGATGACGGCATTGTCAGGGCGCTGGTGGAACTTTCCGAAGAACAGGAACTGCCTGCCAAATACCGCGCCCTGCTTGACGGCGAGGTGATGAATACCGGCGAGAACCGCAAGGTTCTTCACCAGCTTCTGCGGGGCCAAAGCGGCGCCGCGGTGATTCACGAGGGCAGGGATCTGGGCGCGTTTTACCGCGCCGAACTGGACCGTTTTTGCGCTTTTGCCGAAAAAGTTCGTTCCGGCGAAATTAAAGGCGGCGCGGGTAAAGCGTTCACCACGGCGGTGCAGATCGGCATTGGCGGTTCCGACTTGGGGCCACGGGCGATGTATCTGGCTCTGGATAACTGGGCGGTAAAAAACGGAAAGAAAAAGATAGAGGCCTGCTTCATTTCCAATGTCGATCCCGATGACGCCTCGGCGGTGGTGAACAGGGTAAAGCTCGATGAAACGATCTTTGTGCTCGTGTCCAAAAGCGGTACCACCCAGGAGACCCTTGCCAATGAACTTTTTGTCAGGGACAAACTCAAAAAGGCGGGTCTTGAGCCGGCGCGGCACATGGCGGCGGTAACGAGCGAAACAAGCCCCCTGGCTCACAATCCCTCGTACCTTGATTCGTTCTATATTGATGATTTTATCGGCGGCCGTTATTCGTCGTCTTCGGCGGTGGGCGGCGTGATCCTTTCTCTGGCGTTCGGCGGCGATGTGTTCAGGGAATTTCTTGCGGGCGCCCACGAAGCGGATCGCTACGCGCTGGAAAAGGATCCCCTTAAAAACGCCGCCCTCCTCGATGCGCTGCTGGGCGTGTGGGAAAGGAATTTTCTCGGTTATCCGTCGACGGCGGTGCTTCCCTACAGTCAGGCCCTGTCGCGTTTTCCCGCCCACCTTCAGCAGCTCGACATGGAATCGAACGGAAAGAGCGTGAACCGCCGCGGCGAAAAAATCTCCTACGCCACGGGGCCCGTGATCTTCGGCGAGAGCGGCACCAACGGGCAACATTCTTTTTATCAGCTGCTTCACCAGGGCGCCGGCGTTATTCCGCTGCAGTTTGTGGGCTTTACCGAAAGCCAGCGGAACGACGATGTGGAAGTGGACGGCTCGATGAGCCAGACCAAGCTCAACGCCAACCTGGCCGCCCAGATCACCGCCTTTGCGAAAGGCAAGGACGACGGGAACGCCAACAAATTTTTTGCCGGCGGAAGGCCTTCGAGCCTTATCTGCGGAAAAACGCTTGCGCCCGGGGCGCTTGGAGCGCTTCTTGCCCATTTTGAAAACAAGGTCATGTTCCAGGGATTTTTATGGAACCTGAACAGTTTTGATCAGGAAGGCGTACAACTGGGAAAGCTGCTTGCCAAAAAAGTTCTTTCCGGCAATTCGGGCGACGATGCCCTCGACGCGTACAGTAAATTACTTGGAATTTAACGTCCGCGGCAAAATGCCGCGGGTTTTTAGAGGAGGAATGATGAGACAGCAGGAAGTTGTTCCCGCGGGGAACGAGTGGCGCGAAGCGAACCTTCGCATGTTGAAGGGATCGGTCGTGGACCGTATCGGGAGCGGCTGGATGTTGATCACGGCCGGCGATGTGCGGACCGACAAGGGCGCCTGGAATACGATGACCGCTTCCTGGGGCGCTTTGGGCGTGATCTGGAACATGGATGTCGCGATCTGCCTGGTAAGGCCGAGCCGTCATACCTTTAGCTTTATCAACAAGGTCGACAGCTATTCCCTGTCTTTTTTTGACGGACAGAGGGAAGCCCTGAACGTCTGCGGCAGCATGTCGGGCCGCGATACGGACAAGGCCGCCGCGGCGGGCCTTACCCCCATCGTCTTTCCCGACGCCGCAGTGGGCTTTAAGGAGGCGACGGAAGTGATCAGCTGCGGCAAGCTCTATACCCACGATCTCGCGCCGGCGCATTTTCTTGACAAAGAGATCGCCAAAAACTACCCCGACGGCGATTACCACCGGCTTTTTATCGGCAGGGTGCTGTCGCTGCACTTTAAGGAAGACGCCCAGGGTGCTGGCCGCCGAACAGGAGTTTAAAGGCGAAACAGGAAAACACGCGCGTATCGGCACGACACAACGCGTAACACGGCGGTTTACACGCCGGAACAGACGACGCCCGCCGGAGGCTCAATAATTTAAGAGTATGCTTGCCTTGTCCCAGTCGTTTTGGGTAAAGCGGAAGTGTTCGCTTATTTCATCCCGTGTTTCTCCCTGATGACGCCATAACGCAAGCTGGGCAATCGTTACCGTGTCTTCATCATCGGGATGCTCATCCATGTATTTGTTGATTTTTTCCGCTATGGTTCGTAATTTGGAAGGCATGGCGCCCTTTGAAAAACTCTCCCCCAAAGACGGATTATCACGTTCCAGATTGGCGCAGAATGCCAAAAAATCAACTTCCATGCTTTCCCGTGCGCCCAAAACGATAAAACTGCTTTGGCCGTCGGAGAGATACCGTCCCCCCTTGAGATAAATTTTGGTCGCCACCATATTCTGCCCGGGGCCGGAATTGCGTAAATAGAGCCCTTGTTTAAGGTAGATGCTTATCCTCAGTTCCCCGGTGGTACGGTTTTGTAAATAACCGTTCACGGCCATCCCTGAACTGTTTCCGTTTCCGGCGGCGGTCAAAGTGGCTTGACCTGTTTCAAGAACATCATTCAGTTCCCGCACCGGCGGAGAATTTTGGGCAAACAGACTGTTAACCAGGCTAAAAGTAAAAACAACCAAAAATACTTTATACATAGCTTCCACCTTTGAACCCCATAATGTCAGTGTATTCTCCGTCAAAGGTTTTGTCAAATGAATCGCGTTACCGCCGGGGGCTGTTTTGAAATTTTGCCAGGTCCAAAATATCCTTCAATGAATGTCCAATGTCCGTGAATGCCCGTTGGAGCAAATTCCCTGTTTGGAGGCGGCGGATGGGCAAATCCAAAACACCGTAAAGCTATACTTCGCAGACGGCCCGCATAAAGCCGACGACTTTTTTCCAGTAGGCGGGCGTAAGGCGCAGGGGGCTGTCGCCGGTTCCGTTAAGGCTGCGCCAGGTTTCGGGAATACGCTGCCGGTCCGCTTCGGGAAAGCCGGTGAGTATCGCGCCGGCCATTTCGTCTTTGGCGCGCGAGAGGGACGCAAAGGCCGCCGCCTCCGCGCGGGGAAGGACGGTGATCGTTTGGGCGGCGATGCCCGCGCGGAGAAAACCCGCGTCGTCCGAGAACGGCGTCGGCAGGAGCAGGGTCTGTTCCACATGGGCCTGCCGGGCGGCGCGCAGGGCCGCGTCCCTTAGCTTGTGGATACGCTTGAGCAGGGCGGCGGCGCTGTCTCCGCCGTTTTCTTTAAGGAGTTTTTCCGCCGCGGTTGAAATGATCAGGGTGTCGCCCGCGCCGCAGGCGTCAAACGTAAACACGCGGGCGCTTTCCAGGCCAAGTTCCCTGAGCCCCAGGGCAAGGAAGTAGGATCCCTGATCGGTGATTTCCTCTCCGGCGGAAAGTTCTTCCTTGTCGGTAAAAATAAACGTGGCGCCGGTTTCGCCCTGTTTGATAACCGCCCGGGCCGCCTCGACAAGCATAAAAACGGCAGCGCCGTTGTCGTTGGCCCCCGGACTTCCCGGCGTCCGGTCGTAATGGGCGGTAAGTATCGTGCGCACCGCCCCGCGGCAGTCAACCACTATGTGGCGGCGGCCCGCCATAGCCGCCACACGGCAGGGAAGCGAGGCTTCTTCGAGAACTTCCATCAGTACCTCAAAGCGGTCGGCGGCAAGGTCGATAAAATTTTGAAAACGCGAGTAGGGGAAGACGCGGAACGCTTCATCCATACTTAAATTCGTTCCGCGCTAAAGCTGCCGCGCGGGGCGGCCAGTTCTTCCTGGGCTTCCACGATGAGCAGCTCGCGGCTCCGGGCGCGGTGGGTTGCCTCAATGATGCCGTAGACGGCGCCGGCGGTTTGTTCCAGGGCGCGGGCGATGCCGCCGCCCTCAAGGTAACGCGATAAAAACACCGCCGTGGTAAGATCTCCCGAACCGGCCATGGCGGCGCTGTTTTCAAAAAACAGCGCCGGCGTCGTTACCCGCCAAAGCTCGCCGCCGTCCGAAACCAGCATGCTGAGCGCCGCGCTGTGTTCGCCTGAGTTTTCGGGCGAACCAAGGGCGCCGGTACTTTCGCCTTCGCGGTAGCTGGTTACCAGAACGACGGCGGGGCCGGCTTCGTGCAGGGCCTTAATGGCGGCCCGCGCGCCGTCAAGGGTTGTACTCGCGATGCCGGTCAGGGCTTCGAGTTCAAACTGGTTCGGGGTAATGATATGGGCGAGAGGAAGGACCTCTTCCTTAAAGACAGCCGGAATTTCGGGATATACATAAAAACCGCGGCCGACATCGCCCATGACCGGATCGCAGCAATAGACCGCCCGCGGCGCGAAAGAGCGTACTTTTTTTACGGCGCGGATAATCGCCCGCCCCGATTCGGGATCTCCCAGATAACCGGAAAGTACGGCTTCGCAGCGATCAAGGACGCCGCGCTCCTCAAGGCCCAGAATCAGGTCGTCGACAAGGGCGGCGTCCATGGCTTTGCCGCGCCAGGCTTTGTAGCCGGTGTGGTTGGAAAATTCCACCGTGTTGACCGCCCACACTTCGCGGCCAAGCCGCTGAAGGGGAAACACCGCCGCGCTGTTTCCGGCATGACCGTAAACGACATGGGATTGTATGGACAGGATAGACATTACTTTTTGAAGATACCGCGCCGCAGTGATTTGATCAAGTCCAAAATCGAAAAGCGGTCCCTGCCGTAACGGCTGGAAAAATCGCTGACCGCCGCGCCAAGCGAATAGTGAATGCCGTATTTCTTTTTGAGCAGATCCCAGTGTTTTACAATCCACACATAGAGATCGCTTTTGGTCCGGCCGTTAAAAGCGCCCAGCAGTTTTTCCTGATCAATGATTTCGACAATCGGCGCGTAGACCTTATGGTACCAGGAAGTCAGCGCTTCGGCAAAGGCGATTTCACCGGCTTTCCGCTCGTTAAGATAATACTTGTGAACCAGAATATGATTGTAGATCACGTCGTAACGGCCGGGCATGGAAAAATCAAGCGTATCGCATCCGGTAAGTTCTCCAAAGCCGGTTTTTTCATAAAAAATTTTCTTTTCATAATTTATCAGGAAGGCGCGAAGCTCATCCATGGTCATTCCGGAAGACATAGCGGCGCTCAGTTTTACCTCGGTGGTAAGACTGGTGACTTCGGCGTCAACCGTTTCGATGCCCGTGATTTTTGCCACCGAGACGCGGTGGTTTCCGTCCCGTACAAAGTAGACGCCGCCGATTTCGTACAGCTGTATCGGCGGCAGATTTACATCGGTCAGCCGCGCTTCGTCAACGCGCTGCCAGCGGGAACGCAAATGTTCCGAACGGGGAAGAAAATATTTGTTGAAGTCGCGGTAACGGCCCTCGCTGCCGACAATGAGCCGTATTGGTACGGCCTCAATGCCGCGGTAACTTTCCCCGCTGGGTTTTAGAATTTCCCGCATGTCGTTAAAAGAAAGCAGTTTGTTCCGGTCCGGATTTATGAAGTGCATGATCCTCGAAAAGATCTCTTTGGTACGGGCCCGCGAAAAATCATCCGCGGCCTGGTGTTGTATCATATCCATGGCGTTCCCCTAAAAACCCGCGGCATCCTGACGTGAAAACGGGCCCAAAAGAATGTGTCCGTAGGCATTGATAACAGTCGTTTTTTCAAAACGGCTTGACCGCGTGTCGGCTAAATCATAAAGGTGAACATGACCGTGTACAAGATAGCGCGGCTTGAACAGTTTCATAAACCACAAAAAACATTTAAAACCCCTGTGACAGGGATCTTCCCTGTCGCCGATTCCCCTCGGCGGCGCGTGGGTAAGGAGTATGTCAAGAAAGCGGCCGCGAAAGATACGGTTCAGGATCAGGGCGGGAAGGAGCTTGCAGATCTCGAAAAACATCTGCGTTTCAGCGTACTGGTTTTCCCCGTTGTTGTAGCGCCTGGAACCGCCCAAACCGGCAACCAGCAGCGGTCCTTCCCTTCGCACGGCCGAACCGATGTGGGTAAGGCCCGCCGATCCCTCTTTTGTGTCCCAGGGATGTCCCGCTCCGCCCCGCAGTCCCCGGTAGTGCCGGTACGCTTCCAGATGATGGTTGCCAAAAACAAAGAGCAGGGGGCGGTTCAAGCCGGAAACAATAAAATCCAGGTAATCCAGGGGTAAATCCCCGGCGCAGAGTACCAGGTCGGCTTCACCGTAACGTTCTTTTACCGCCGATGAATACACCAGCGGATCGATCTGATCGGCCACGCAGAGAATTTTACAGGGAAGTTCTTCCGCCATTATCCCGCCGCCATGGTTTTGTCAGGCCGCGCTCCCGCGCAGCAGCGCCAGCAGTTTGTCTTTGTTGCACAATTCCACCGGCCTGTTTTCCGCGTACTGCAGGGCGGCGTTGCTGAAACCCGAACTGGTTACGACCATGGCGCGGACCATGTTTTGGGTTTTCGCGTCGTCGAGTATCGAACGGATCTTGTCGTCTCCCAGTAAATCGGGCGAGCGGTAAATGCGGATAAGCCTTGGCTGCTTGCGGGTGTTCCGCCACTTGGCGTTTTCGTTTTCGATAGCGACAAATTCAATCCCGTCGGGAATGGTCTTGGCCGACTTGACCTGCAAAGCCAAACCGGAACCTATCATGCGCTTGCAGATTTCCATAAATTCCTGGGTGCCGGCGCTGAGGAAGTCCTTGACCACGTCGTCGTTGATAAGATCCTGATACTGGGCAAGTTTTGCCTCGACATCCTTAAAACCCTTTTTAACGGCGTGAATGGCGCTCCACTGTTCGACGGATTTTTCCATATCGCGGTTTTTTTCGTAGCAGAGGGCAAGAAAGTAGCGCGCAAAGAGGGATTCCTGGGCCTTTTCGCTGGTAATTGCTTTGACCGCCCGCTCCAGATCGGGGATCGCCTTGTCCGGAGCGTTCAGCGCCAGGTAGCAGCTTCCCCGTTCAAGCAGGGCCCGCAGGCGGAAGGCCGGGTCCCGCGCGGCCTTTTCCAGTGTGGCAAGGGCGTTCTGGTAGTCCTTCGCGTCTTTTTGAATCTTTCCCAGATAATAGTACGCCTGGGCGTTGTCGGCGTTCAGCTTGAGCGAGCGCTCAAGCGCGTCCCTGGCCTCGACGGCGTTTTTGCTCCTGTAGAGCATGACCCCCAGCTCGTAATGAATCTTGGCGTCGCGGGGGGCCAGCTCCGCGGCTTTACGCAAATAGTTCCGGGCCATGTCGGGCCTGTTGTGATCATTAAAGAGCTTGCCCGCGTTGTAGTAATATTCGGCTTTGTCCGGTTTAAGTTTGATCAGGAGCACGTACTCTTTAAGGGCTTCCTCAATCTGCCGGTTTTTAACAAAAAGCCGGGCCAGTTCGCTGCGAAAATCCTCTTCCGGCGTAAACTCGCCCAGCGCGCCCGACAGACTCAGGGTTTTCAGTTCGCCAAAGGCGAGGTCTTCTTTTTTTTCGGCAAGGTAGGCCCTGCCCAGAAAGTAGTGGGCGTCGGCGTTCTTCGGTTCTTTCGCGAGTATTGCCCGCGCGGCCTTGATCGCCGTCTGGGTTTTGCCTTTTTTGATAAGGGCGGCGATCTCGTCGGCCCTCTTGGGAAGGGCGATGGATTTGACGATAAAGAAGACAAGGAAACTTATGCCGACAGCGAGAACTATGCTTATTACCAGAACGAAGGTCATGACTTTTCCGCCATAATAGAGTATCTTTTATGTACGATAGACGTTTTTGGCCTTTCTGTCAAATCGTACCGCGCCGGGAGGGATCAGGTGATTTGCCGCCATACGAAAATAAAAGTTTTTTTCGCCGTGTTGATTATCGCGCTGTCCGCGCCTGTTTTTGCCCAGAATTCCGACTTTGAGCGGGGAAAGGCGCTTTTTATCGAGAATAAAAGCGATGAGGCGCTGGTTTTTTTTGAGCGGGCCTTTGCCGCCGATCCCGTTCACGCCGAAGCGGCCCTCTATTTGGGGATGGTTTACGAACAGCTCGGACGGCTTGATGAAGCCATCGCCGTGTACCGTAAAATTCTTCCCTATGGGGGAAATGAAAGCGCGCGCATTGCCTACAATCTGGGCAACGTCTATTTTCGCAAGGGAACGGCAAGCTTTGCCGAACAGTACTATACCCAGGCGATCCGTTTTGACGGATCGTACGCCTCGGCGTATCTGAACCGCGCCAATACGCGGATCAAAACCGGCGCCCTTGAAGACGCCGTCGCCGATTACGAGCGTTTTCTTGGCCTTGAGCCTTCGTCGCCCAAACGGCCCCAAATTGAAAAACTGATCGGCCTGATCAGGGAGCAGGCGGCCGCCGAACAGATGCGCCGCCTTATGGCCGAGGAAGCGGCGCGGGCCGAAATGGAACAGCGCCGGCGGCTTATGGACGAAGTGTCCGCGTCGCTTCAGGCGGCCGCGGAAGACTCCGAAGGTATTTCCGCCGGCGCCGAGGATCTTTCCGGCTATACCGGCGAATTTGAATTAGAATAGGGGAAGGGGATTATGGACGACAGAAAAAAAATTTTTATTATCGGCGGCTGCGCCGTTTTCCTGCTGGCGGGCGCGCTGCTGTTTTTTTTGACGCGCGAAAGCGGAGGGGACGCGAAACGGGACAACACGCTTCTTCTTGCCCGTGAATATATTGATAAAGGCGAATTCCAGCGCGCCATGGATATGCTGGACGGTATTCTGATAGAAAATCCCAGCGACGAAGAGGCGCGCGAACTGCGTGACGAGGCAATCGAAGGGAAACGCCTTGCGGAACTGCGCCGTTCGGACGGCAGTTCCCTGACCGCCGAAGACATCGCGCGCCTCCTTGCCGAATACCGCGCCGGCAGCGGGACCCTGTCCCTTGCCGACGTGGAGCGCATACTCGCCATGCGCGACGCGGCGGCGGCCCGCGCCCAGGGCGCCGCTTCAAATTCCGCCGCCGCGGATACGGCCGCCGAGGACGCGTCTTCCGAAGCCGCCGAAGCGAAGGCCGCCGCCGAGGCCGCCGAAGCCCGTAAACGGGCTGAGGCGGAAGAGCTGGCCAAGGCGTCCGGCGCGGTACAGGCCCGGATGAAGGAAGTCAACGAGCTGGTTACGAGGGGCCGCGCCGCTGTCGGCCGCGGCGATTTTGCCGCCGCCGAACAGTCCTTTAACGAAGCGCTGGCAAAAATGCCCCAGGGCGAAACACGCTTTGAGGCGCAAAAGCTTGCCGATATTTCCGACGCCTGGTACGAGGGCTTTGCCAAAAACGCCCAAAACGCCCAGGGAAACGAGGCGGCGCGGAACGCGGTTCAGGCGGCGCAGCAGGCCGTACAAAAAGACGCTTCGCTGGCGCTGCCCCATTTTACTTTGGGCAGGGTGAACCGCGATCGCGGCAGTTATCCCAACGCGGCAAGTGAATTCAGGGAAGCGTCGAAACTCGATCCCAACAATTATCTGTACGCGTACGAGCTGGGCCGCACTCAGTTCCGTACCGGCGCTTTTGAGGACGCGCGGCATTCATTCGAAGCCGCCGCCAGGCTTAACCCGAAATTCGAACCGGCCTGGTATAATTTGGGCGGAACCTTCAGCGCGCTCAAGCGTCCCAACGACGCCCTTGCCTCCTATCAAAAAGCCGTCGCCCTCAAGAACGATTATACGGCGGCGCACCGTGAAATGGGCCGCGTCTATTCCGCCCAGGGCAATTACGCGAAAGCCATTGACAGTTTTACGAAGGCCCTTGAGGGAAATCCCCGCGATCTCGCTTCCCTGCGGGATCTTGGTTACGCGCAAAACCAGAACGGCCAGAATCAGGCGGCGGAAGCTTCCTTTACCCAGGCCTTGTCGGCGGAGCCCAATGACGCGCAGACCAACGACAACATGGCGCTGGTTAAAATCGCCCTGAACAAATTTTCCGAGGCGGTTGAATACGCCAGAAAAGCCGCCGCCGCCGCTCCGAACAACGAGCGCTACGCGTACACGCTGGGTCTGGCCTGCGAAAAGGCCGGCGATACCGACGGCGCCATTGCCGCCTACAAGGCGTCGGCGGCAAAGAACGCCCGTTATGTGCGGCCGCGGATCAACCTTTCGCTCATGTATCTGGAAAACGGCTTTTACAGCGAGGCGCTCAATTATCTTTTGGAAGCGTCGCGGGTGGAACCGGGCGCGTTCGAAGTGAACAATAATCTGGGAAATGTCTACGCCCGCATGGAAGACTGGCCCCAGGCGATCCAGTATTACGAAGGGGCGCTTAAAGCCCAGCCGGGAAATGTTACCGTACGGATGAACCTTGCCCGGGCCCACGTGGGCGCCGGCGCCATAGCCCGCGCCAGGGACAGTTATCTGGAAGTCGTGCGGCTTTCTCCCAATAATTACGACGCCCTCTTTGAGCTGGGAAAAACCTGCGCCAGCATGGGCGACGTTGAGTCGGCAAAAAAGTATCTGGCGAGCCTTTTGGAAAAAAACCCCTCCTACCAGAGCAGGGCGGAGGCGGAAAAAATTCTGGGCGGGCTGTGAACGTTTCTTCCAAATCGGTGCAGAATATAGTTTTTGGGGCAATCCTGATCTTTCTGTTTGTTCTCGTATGCAGGCTTTTTGCGCCCTTCTTTACGATGCTGCTCTGGTCGGTGCTCTTCTATATTTTGTTCAGCCCCCTCCATCAAAGCCTCACATCCGGCCTTGATCGGAACAGGCTCAAAGGCAAAATACTGCGTAATTTTTGGGCGGGATTATTTTCTCTGGCGACGATTTTTGTCATCCTTATTCCCCTTTCGTTTATCGGGTTTCAGTTTTTTCGCCAGTTTACCGAATTGATGCATCAGGTGCGGGAATATTTTGTATCCCATCCCGAGGGAACAATAGACGGACTGCTTGACGACCTTTCGGAATTTATCGGGGATTTAAGTTCCGGCCTGGTTACGATAAGCGCCGGCGAGATCAAGGCCCGCGCGCTTGAGTTTCTTGGGAGCAGCCTGCAGAACGTCCTGCAGTTTTCCAGCGCCCTGGCGCGCAACATAGGTTCCTTTTTTACGGGACTTGTCTTTATGGTGTTCAGCCTCTTTTTCTTTTATATGGACGGAACGTATCTTTCGCGCCTCTTTCTTCATGTCATTCCCATCAAGCGGGAATATATCATCGCCCTGGTGAGCAAGTTCAAGGATATTGTGCGGAACCTTGTCCTGGGTTATATCATGGTCGCGCTGGTTCAGGCGGTCATGGCCTTTATCGTGTACTCTGTTTTTAGAGTCTCCGGCGCTCTGGTGTTTGCCGTGCTTACTTTTTTCTGCGCTTTTATTCCCATGTTCGGCGCCGGACTGGTGTGGTTTCCCCTGGGGCTGCTCCGCATTGTCAACGGCGATATGGGCGGCGGCATTCTCTTTCTGGTTACGGCGGGAATTATCATTTCGACCCTGGATAATTTTTTGCGGCCCTTTTTTTTACGGGACCGGATACAGCTTCATCCTCTTATCATTTTTTTGGCGATAGTCGGCGGCTTGAGCGCTTTTGGTTTTAACGGAATAATACTCGGGCCCATGGTGGTCATACTCTTTCTTACCGTCTTGGATCTTTTTCTTACCGAGCATAAAATAGAGCAGGGATAATCATGAACGACATGAACGCAATCATCACGGTGGTGGGTTCCGACAAGGTCGGAATTATCGCCGGAGTCAGCGCCTTTTTGGCCGAACGCGGCATCAATATCGAAGACATCAGTCAGACGATTCTTTCGGGAAATTTTGTCATGATGATGATGGTCGATCTTTCGAAAAGCGCCGCCGCCCTTGACGAAGTGAAAAAGGAACTTGCCGCTCTGGGCGAATCCATGGGCGTATCGATCAGCCTGATGCACGAAAAAGTGTTCAGCGCCATGCACCGGATCTAGCATGCTTTTTACCCCGTACGAAATCAAGGAAACGGTGGATATGTTCCTCCGTTACAAGCTCGACATCCGGGCGATCACGCTGGGCGTGTCCCTGCTCGACTGCGCCGCCGCCACGGGAAAAGAAACCCGTTCCCGCATCAGGGAAAAACTGCTCCGTGTGGCGGGGCCGCTGGTTCCCACCGGAAAGCAGATCGAGCTTGAGTACGGAATTCCCATTATCAACAAGCGGGTGTCGGTAACGCCAATTGCCCTTGTCGCTTCCTGCGACGAAGATGATTACACGCCCTACGCGCGGCTTCTTGACGAAATTGCCCGCGATCTGGAAATTGATTTTGTCGGCGGTTTTTCCGCGCTGGTTCAAAAAGGTTTTTCGTCCGGCGATACGCGGCTTGTCGATTCGATTCCCGGGGCCCTTGCGTCAACGGAGCGCGTCTGCGCTTCGGTTAATGTCGCAACGACGAAAAGCGGAATCAACATGGACGCGGTACGGCGCATGGGCGTCGTGATCAAGAGTACCGCGGAAAAAACCGCCGCCCGCGACGGCATTGGCTGCGCGAAGCTGGTGGTATTCTGCAACGCGCCCGAGGATAATCCCTTTATGGCCGGCGCGTTCCACGGTCCGGGCGAAGGCGAGAGCTGCCTCAATGTGGGCGTCTCGGGCCCGGGGGTGGTCAAGGCCGCGCTCGAACAGCACCGGGAAGCTTCTTTTGACGAGCTTGCCGAAATCATCAAGAAAACCGCGTTTAAAATTACCCGTATGGGCGAGCTTGTCGGAAAGGAAGCCGCGCGGCGGCTGGGAGTTCCCTTTGGCATACTCGATCTTTCCCTCGCGCCGACTCCCGAAGTGGGCGACTCGGTGGCGCGTATCCTCGAAGAAATGGGCCTTGAGGCCGCCGGTACCCACGGTACGACCGCGGCCCTGGCCCTGCTTACCGATCTGGTAAAAAAAGGCGGCGTTATGGCCAGCGCGCGGGTCGGCGGTTTTTCGGGCGCTTTTATTCCCGTGTCCGAAGACGAAGGTATGGCGGCCGCGGTCAGGAACGGTTCCCTAAGCCTTGATAAACTCGAAGCGATGACCAGCGTCTGTTCGGTGGGCCTCGACATGATCGCCCTTCCCGGCGACGTTAGCGCCGCGACCCTGTCGGCGATCATTGCCGATGAAATGGCAATAGGCATGGTAAACGGCAAAACCACGGCGGTGCGTATTATTCCCGTGCCCGGCAAAAAAGCCGGCGACTGGGCCGAATTCGGCGGACTCCTCGGCGGCGCGCCGGTGATGGCGGTCAACAGCGCCAAAAGCGACGCCTTTATCGCGCGGGGCGGCAGAATACCGCCGCCGATTCACAGCTTTAGAAACTAGTTTGAAAAATGCGCGAACTTTGCCTGAGTGTAAGGAATCTGAGTTTTTATTATGCCGAAGGGGAGGGGACGGCGAAAGCGGCCCTTAATGACGTCAGTTTCGAGGTAAAAAAAGGCGAATACCTCGCCGTGCTCGGCGCCAACGGTTCGGGAAAAAGCACCCTTCTTAATTGTATCAACGGCCTTCTTACGCCGAAGGCCGGCGCGGTCACGGTTTACGACAGGGACGGCCTTGCCCGCGATCCCGCGCTGGCCGGGGATCTCAACGCCATCAGACGCAGCGCCGGATCGGTGATGCAAAATCCCGACAACCAGATTGTCGCCTCGGTTGTGGAAGAAGACGCGGCCTTTGGCCCCTCCAATCTTGGTCTGGACGAAGCGGAAATCCGCAGGCGGGTCGATAACGCGCTGGCGCTTACCGGCCTTCTGGACAAGCGTGAAAAACCGCCGGAGTTTTTGTCGGGCGGCGAAAAACAGCGGCTTGCCCTGGCGGGCGCGCTGGCCATGGACTGCGACTGTCTTATCCTTGACGAAGCCGCTTCGATGCTCGATCCCGCCGCCAGGGAAAAACTCTACGATATTCTTGACGCCCTGATCGAACAGGGAAAAACGATTTTGCTGGTGACCCATTCGTTTGAGGAAGCTTTCCGCTGCAATCGCGCCCTTGTGCTGAGTGACGGCGGGCTGGTTTTTGACGGAAAGCCCCCGGAACTTTTGGCTCATGCCGATCTTGAGGCGTGGGGTTTCCGTTTGAGTGAATCGGCCCG